>NZ_JBJDRJ010000012.1:0-115026 GCF_044987415.1 Microbacterium sp. ZW T5_45
GTCCTCATCGGCCTCGAGCCTGTCCAACACCATGCGGACCGCACGGTCCTTGAACGCTTCCGGATACTTCGCGGGCATGTTCCCATCCTCTCGATAAAGGAACGGAACGAAACCCAGGGCGGTTCAGTTGCGCGCTCCAGCCCGAGCGCCACGCGACCAAGCCCAGCCCACTTCCCAGCCTCCTCTCGTCTCTAGCGCAGCTAACACCCTCCGCGGCCGACGACGAAGCCCTTGGTCGCATAGTCCGTGAAGTAGCCGAAGAAGGCGACCGCGAGCAACTGGGTGTATGAGGCCAGGATGTTGTTGACACGGCTCGGCGCCGCGGATGCGGGTGGTTGTCCATCGTGTGCGCCGTGGAGTCGGTGGTAGTTGTAGTGGCGGTTCCAGACCTCGAGGGCCGCAGCTCGCTCGGCTTCTGAGTGCCAGGTGCGGGCGTAGAGGAACTCTTCGGCGAGGATGCGATTGTACCGTTCGACTTTGCCGTTGTGCCTCGGTGTGTAGGGTGCGATCCTCTGGTGTCGGCTCTCATTCATGGCGTCACGGAAGGCGTTCGCGCGGTAGCAGGCACCGTTGTCGGTCACGATCCGTTCAATCTGCGTGATGCCATGAGCGGGGAACCAGGTGCGCGCGCGGTCAAGGAACCTGACGGCCGTGACGGCTTTCTCGTCTGGGAGCGCTTCGGTGTAGGCGAGCCGGGAGTAACCGTCGCTCGCGGAGTGCAGATACACGTATCCGGTTCTCGTGCCACGTTTTTTGGTGCGATCGACGACTTTCGCGTGCTCGCTGCCGCGGCCGTGCACCCGCCAGCCGCCGCCATCCGCCGCCATCCGGGATGCGCCCTACTTTCTTGACGTCGATGTGAATCATGTGACCGGGGCGGACGGCGATGATCTTCTGCGGTTCGCGGTTGTTCTCGCCGTCCGGGTCGATGAAGCGGCGCCGATTCAAGCCCATCTGTTCCAGCAGCCGGGTGACCGTGCGGCGGCTTACTGCGGTCCCGCTTTGCTCCAGCTCGAACGCGATCCGCTTAGCTGACCATTTGTTTTCGCGCCGCATCGTCTCGATCCGGCTAATGAGCGGCCCGGGCGTCGCTGTGGGTTGCCGGTGCGGGGCTGAGGAGCGGTCGTGGAGGCCGAGCTCGCCGTGGCGGCGATAACGGTTTACCCACTTCGACGCGGTTGCCCGGGAGAGCCCCATCTCGGCCGCGACATGCGCGACCGGGCGAGTCCGGCAGCGTTCGATAAGCCGCTTGCGGCCTTCCGGGGTGAGTGGTGCGTTGCGGTGCGTCATTCCTGGGTCCCCGTGTCCACATCTTCGTGACGGTGCAACGTCGGCATGGTGCCGGTTGGGGCCCGAGGAGTGGCCCATCCTCGTGTGACCTGGTGTAGTGCGGGCAATAACGCCCAGTTCAGTGCTGCGACCAGGACGGCAGCGTTGAAGACGACGACTGCCAGCCGGGGCCAGTGGTCAGTGAGTGGGGCCAGGACGAAGTTGAGGACCAGGCTGACGGGCAGGACTCCCATGTAGGTGATGGCGGCCTGTCGCCAGGTTCCGGGACGGAATGCTGGCCTCACAGGGTGCTGAAACCTTCGCGCCAGCTCGGGTACTGCAGAACGAGACCGGCGTCATGGGCGCGCGCGTTCGATACGGGGCGACCGATATTGCCCGAGTCCGAGGAATTGGGCTCGGGTGCGCCGACTGCGGCCGCGAACAGTGGTGCCCACTCGTGCCCGGCCGCGGGCTCGTCATCGACGATGTTCCAGATCCCGGTCGACCACCCCAGCGCGAGGAGGGTCGCGTGGGCAGCATCAGTGGTGTGGATGAAGGACGTCACGGTCTCGGTGGTTGGCAAGTGACCGGCTCGTGCATTCTTGCCGTAGCGTCTGTCGCGGGAGTACCAGGTGTCTGGTCCGCAGAGCTGACCAAACCGCAGCACAACATGCTCCGGGATCTCGCTTACGGCAGACTCGAGCGCTGTCACCGCGGCGATTGTCGTATGCCTGGGCTCGGCGGGGTCAGGATCAAGCGGCTCGGCCTCTCCGGCGAGGTCGGTTCCAGAGGAGTAGACCCAGGAGATGCTCTCGGCGGCCATCCGGGACGTACCAGCCTGCCGGGCTGCGTCGACGAGATTGCGGGTGCCTACGATGCGCAAGCGTGCGTTGCTTGCAGAGTTCGATAGAATAAATCTTCGTTTCGGAAGATCTTTGAGTACTCACCGTCCTCGAAACCGGCGTACAGCCCGACTATGGTCTCGATGTCTTTCGCTGAGAGTTCGTTACGCTTAGACCCGAGGCCCTTGCGGAGCTTGGTGAACATCTCGCGCCCGTCGATGAGTTGCACGTGCCCGTTGCGCTCGTCGGTCTTGCGATTGCTGAGCACCCAGATGTACGTGGAGATGCCGGTGTTGTAGAACATGTCCTTGGGCAGGCCGATGATCGCCTCGACGAGGTCGTTGTCGAGCAGCCACTTGCGGATGTTCGATTCGCCGCCGCCTGCGCCACCAGCGAACAGCGGCGACCCGTTGAGCACGATCGCGACGCGCGAGCCGCCGTCCTCCTTCTTCCGCATCTTGGAGACGAGGTGCAGGAGGAACAGCATTGCGCCGTCGCTGACCGCAGGCGTACCCGGGCCGAATCGGCCGTTGAAGCCGAGCCTCGCATGCTCCTCGTCGACGTAGGTGCGCTGGTCCTTCCAGTCGACACCGAACGGCGGGTTTGAGAGCCCATAATCGAACTTCTTGTCTTCGAAGGCGTCTTCCGTGAGGGTGTCGCCAAGTGCAATGTTGTCGACGTCCTGGCCCTTGATGACCATGTCCGCCTTGCAGATCGCATAGGACGCGTCGTTGTAGTCCTGCCCATAAAGGCTGAGCTGGATACCCGGGTTCATGCGACGCAATTACTCGTCGGCGACGGAGAGCATTCCGCCCGTCCCCGCGGTCGGGTCGTAAATCGAACGAACCACCCCCGGCTTCGAGAGTGCGTCATCGTCGAGCGCGAAGATCAGCTGCACCATGAGCGCGATCACCTCGCGCGGGGTGTAATGGTCGCCGGCGGTCTCGTTCGACCGCTCGTTCGCCCACCGAATGAGCTCCTCGAAGATGAGGCCCATGTCGATGTTGCTGACGACGTTCGGATGGAAGTCTGCCTGCGCGAACTTCTCGTCACGGAGTAGAGCTTGTTCTTCTCGGCAAGCTTGTTGAGCGTCTTGTCGAACTCGAAGCGCTCGAAGATATCGCGCACGTTCTCCGAGAAACCGGCCAGGTACGCCGACATGTTAGCGCGCAGGTCCTGTGGGCCGGCGACGAGCTTGGCAAAGTCGAACGGGCTCGTGTTGTAGAACTGGTGGCCCGCAGCCTCTGTTAGTCGGAGGTGCCGCAGCATGTCGGGCATCGATTCCGTCGCCTTCGCGACGTTCAGCACCTTCGACTTGGTCTCCGCGAGCACGGCATCCAGACGTCGGAGAACCGTGAATGGAAGGACAACCGATCCGTACTCCGCGGGCTTGAACGGCCCACGCAGAGACTCTGCGATGTTCCAGATGAAGGTGACGTGATTGACCAACGGCGGGGACTACTGACAGCTCGACGAGACCGGTCGGGCCTCGTCTCCCTATCCTGGCGCACGGAACGCGAATCGTGACGCGGTGCGCACGCGAAGTCGCAAGCTATACAGCGCCGCGCACCACCGCCGCCGCGCGGAGCTGCCTCAGGATTGTCGTGGGGCTGCAACCGACCTCGCGAGCGATGCTCGCCGCACTCCGCTGTTCGATCTGATACGCCTGGCGCAGCCATTCGACATCCAAGTGAAACTGTGGCTGTCGACCCACCCTCGCGGAGATGCCCCGTGCCTCTCGCGTTCGAGCGACCGTCTGACGTGAGACACCGAGCTTGACCGCAGTGGCGCGTATCGAAAGCCCTTCGTCGTTTGCAGCGGCGATGGCTGTCGCTCTCTCACCACTGTGGGCGCCGCGGACAGGACGCCGCTCACTCCACACGCCGGTGTCACTTGTTCCACGACCCTCGAACGACTCAATGCCGAGCACGCGCGGGTTCGGACACCAGTTGGCAGGCTCATCTATCCCGACACGGGCAAGATACGCGGCCCCTGCATCTTCTAGCGCCATTCGCACACGCACGGGTGCTTCGCCCGCGAAGACGTCGATCTCCGAGTCGCTAACCAGCTCTGACCCACCGTTCCGGGATGCAAGGCGCTGCGCACTGTCGCCGCTCAACAGGCGATGCACGTATGCGCGAGCGAGAATCGCTCTGCGCGGAAGACCGGAGTGAACATTCTCGGCGATCGCAATTGATTCCCACTCGTCGGGTTGCAGTAAGTCCGAGTAGTCGATCTCGCGTCGACGAGCGTAGTCAACTGGAGTATCGGTCTGGTCGAGATACTCGGCCAGCAGCAAGATGGCCGGCAACGTATCGGACTCAGCGTTTCGTGCTCCAAGCGAGCGCATCACGTTGGTAACTCTTCGACGCGGCGCGTCTCCGTCAAGCAGCCGCAGGGCCGCGGCGTGCGTGAGTCTGCTGCCAGCGAGCACGATGGCAGCAGATAGGGCCAACGCTGCGATCGGTCGATCGATGCGGCGGGGCGCAAGATGGTCAGTCCAGTCCGCCCATAGCAGCGCCGGGATCTTCGCCGCCCGCTCCGCAGGGTCACTCCCGTCAAAACCCGTCTGAAGCACGAACGTGGCACGACGCTTCATCCCTCGCGCAGCTGCGATCGCCGATTGCAGCTGTGGCGAAAGCCCGCTATACGTTGTGTTGTGGTTGACGTTCTCTCTGAGCAGCTTTTCGAGCAATGGCGGATCGTGCACCGCCCTGGTCGCGATCGTATAAGTGGACGCGAGTCCGGCAACGTCGTCACGATCCGCGGACGCAGGCGTACCGTGATCCTCTCGGTCTCGCATGCTCCGACGCGCGTATCGCGCGAGCAAGTGAAGATCGCTGAGCACACGCGCGGCCGGCTGCGCTCCACCTGCCCAGATTGCCTCAGCGGTTCGTGGGCGTGAGAGAGCGCGCATGATGAGTCGCTGCGATTCCAGCACTTCATCGGCCACGTCGACTGGCTCGGCGACAGCGCCACGAAGGTCCGCGCCGCAGCGCTCAACGGTTCCGTTGGCGAAGTGTCCAATCGGATTGCGGCAGGTACCGGGCGTCGGCACGAGCCGACGTGGAAGTGAGGTGCGATAGGCAGGCTTTCGGCACGATGGGCATGCGTCGACGAGGAGGCATTGATGACGCACGCACGCGAACCCGAACGAGAACTGCCATGTCAGTCGCCAGCGCCCACCTGAATCGCGAAGACACTCCGGGCAGTACCGACCTGAATTCCCGGCAACCGGGCCGAAGCGTGAAATCGCGCCACCACGGTCGTACTGGATGCCGTTCGAGGCAAAGCCTTCTCGTGTTGTGGCCCTCAGCGCACTCCGGGTCAGACCGGTCGTCCGCTCTAGATTCTCGATCTGCTGGTCGTTAAGGTGCACAGACCACGACGTGCTTCCGAGCGACCCGCGAGAATGCTGTAACAGCCCGAGCGCGCGGGCGAACTCTCCGCAGGGCGTCCTCAACGTTGCGGCCATCATCTCGAACCACGAGCCGAAGGGCTCGTCAGGGAGCGGATGAAGGACGAACGGGAGCCGGCGCAACTCCCCCGTCGTCATGCGGCTTCTGCTTCCGAGCCCTCGTCCAGTTCGCGCTTCAGCAGTCGATTGAGCTTCTTCTCGCGATCTGCGCGTCCCGATTCGGCTCCCTCATCCAGTCGGATCAAATCAAGCAATTCGCGGTCGAGTTTCTCGTGGCCGGTGCGGATCGCCCTGCTCGTACCGCGGCGAATGAGATCCATCAGCGACCCGATATTGCCGCCAGTACGCACGAAGATGTAGGTCGATAGGTCTTGAATCATCCGAGGGTGCCCGTTCGAAAGCACCACCACCTTGTCCAACGATCCCATCAGTCGCGCCCACTCGCGCTTGTCGGCCTGAGTCCGCAGCGCGAAGCTGGTCATGCCGAGAACGGTCCACCGGCGAAACGTCTGCGCTAACGCAGCATCCTGTCCGGTGCGCCCCTCTCTCAGCAGCCCGCTCTCCCTCAGCGCCACCCCTGCGAAGACGAACGTCGCGTCGTACTCGTTGGCAAGCCACTTGAGTTGATTGGCGACCTGAATGCTGTCGTTGGTGCGCATATTGAGAAAGTGCAGATCATCGATGATGATGAGCCGTGTGTCATGCCGCGCGATGCAATCCGCCGCCGCGCGTGCGAGATCCCGGGACAGCGAGAGTGCCTGTCGGAGTTCGCTCCGGCCGCTGGGATGGGCGTAGAACCCGAGTAGTTGTTGATGCAGCGCCTTGATCGTCGGCTTGCCGACCAGCGTGACATGACAAACCGGGATGTGCCGCGTCGTCTCTGCGCCCGGATCGAGGTACTCGCCAACTTCGGCAATTCGACGTCTGTGGAAGTCGCGCCCAAACATGCGCAGCGCCGTCGTCTTGCCCATCGTCGGTGGCGCGTCGATCGCCGCCGCGCTCTTGACGCGGTCGGAGTCCTGCAGATTGCTGTCCACGATGTCGAGGAGATCCTGATGCAGTCGGTCGACTTGCTCTGACCTCAGGACGATGTTCGCGTGCCATTCCCGACGCTGCTGGTCGTAGGCGATCCGAGAACTCTCGCTCAGCGCGGCGAGCTGTGCCATGGTCAGTCTTTCAGGAGTCTTCCGAGCTACGCGTTCCGTGAATCGGTTCCAGCTTTCGTACGTCGAGAAGCTGCCGCGAAGCGGCTGAGCGGTGGTCACATCATCTCCATGAGCTCGTCGTCCCCGAACACGTAGTCGGCCAGCAACTCGTCATCGTCGTCATCGTCTCCACTCATCGGAACGGGCGATACATCGACCGCGGGCTCGTCTTGGCGCCAGTCGCTCTTGTCGTTGCCGAGCATGCGTTGCACGGTCCGAAGCGACCATGTTCCCTCATCGCCCCGATGGTTCTCAGCGAGCTGCGCCGCCAAGCGCGCACTCACTCGCCGCTCAGTCGGAGTGAGGTCGCGGCCGGCGCCCCAATCGGCCAGCAGCTTGGCGGCCGCCGCATCGACATCAGGCCTCTTTCCGTCGGCGAGCTCCAGAGCAAGGCGTTTGGCGTGCTCGAGCGCCTCGGAGCTGAACGGCACCGACTGGGCACCCTTCAGCTGCCAGTGCAATACGTGCCAAATACCGTCTTCGGGATCGCGGAAGTAGATCCGGCGCACGTCATCCGGATCATAGGAGAACGGCCAGAGCACGTCCCCGTCGATGCCACGGGTGCGATTTCTGTACTTCGCGACAATCTCGCCGCGATACCGGATGCCGTTGAGCTCAACCCCGTAATGGTTGAACTGCCGCTTCGCCACCGGCAGCAGCTCAAGGAGGTAGTTGCGGTTGCGTGGAATCCGCAGCTCACCGATCACGGCCAACCCCTGCGAATAGCGCTCCGCTGGGCTCATGTTCATGCCGAACATCCCCGGGTCCGAAAGCGCGGCGTGCGGCCGCACGTGGTAGACCGTGGCCACCCATTCCCTGATGATCTGTTCGAGCTGAGGCAGAGTGTAGACAGCCTCCGACTCTGGGTCCTGTCCACGAGATGCAACATCGGCTCCCTTGTAGCCGGGCAGTTCCTGGAGCAGTGAATCGAGCGTGCGGAAGAACCTCTCGACCGGACCCTTGTCTGTCGGCGTATAGACACGAGCGGGTTGGATTGAGATACCCAATCGCGCGCAAGCGCTCGTGACATGCTCAGAGACGTATGCGCTCCCGTGGTCAGTGACAAGGCACTGCGGCATGGTCGGCGGCGGCATGAATCGGCCCGCCACGGCCACACGATCCGGATCTACGATCAGCGTTTTCGGCACGCCATGGTAGGGCCACCGGCCCGAGGGGTTCTCCTCCGCCGTTGGCCGCTCGAACGGGTACAGGGACTCGACCAACACACTGGCCACGTCGACCGACTTCGTCGACCCGGGCGACAACCGCATGCCGAGCACGCACCTGGAGTAGAGGTCCATCGCGAAGGTGAGATCAACGGAAGTCCACCTCCCGGTGACTGGCGAGAGCGCGAACACGTTCAGCGGAGTTGTGTCCATCAAGACGTACTCCCCCGGATGGGTCGCGAGGATCTGCCCGTACGCTCCCTGGGGCCGGTTGGCATTTGAGCGCTTGCGTTTCGTCGACCCTTCAAATGTGCTGCGCCCACGATCCAACGCTCTCAACGCCTTGTACGCCGTACTCCGACCGGGACCGGGAACCTCCCCCACGCCATGGACTTTCGCGAGCCGTGCCTCGATTCGTGCCATCACGATCGCCTTGGTGACCTTGGGCTCGCTGATCTGCTCGTCGAGTACGAGTTTCGCCATCGACAGCCACCGTGCGTCGATACTCGGGGCCAAGCCATCCGTCGTCGTATGCCGCTTGTCGACAAGGCCGAACTCGCCGGACGCACGATACTCGCCGATCCACCGCTCAAGCGTTCGCTGACTGACCCCCAGCTCCTCCGCCTTCGCTCTCACGCGGCTTCCTCGACTCCTGTGAACGTCATACTCCGGCCTTGGTTCATTCGGCAACGCCGTGGTGGCGTCACCCGAGCGATACCCCGTGAGGGCCTCACGAATGTGCGCGGCGCGTTCGCGCGCGGTTTCGCGTGCCTTCTGTGACGCACCCGTCCAAAGAATCCCGCGCTCACCGGCATCGTCCCGGGCTTCCGAATCGACGAGTCGAGCACGTCCGCCATCAGAAAGAGGACGCAGCAGGTCCACGATCTCAACGCGCCGATAGTGTCCCTCCGCACCACGGAGCACGACCGCGGTGTCGAGGATCTCGGTGATCATGTAACGGGAGCCATCGAAGATGATAGGCGCGTTGACGCGCAAGACGTGCGAGGTAGTCATGCCGGCACCACCTCACTGTCGTTGTCGAGCATTCGCGTGAGGTCGCTTTCGAAAGACCGTCGCCACAGGAGGTGAAGCACCACTGCTCGAGCGCGAGCGCGGCTGTCGAGCACTTGCGAAGCTTGCCGCACCGCCGCCGCGAACCCCATCGGTGCATCTACGACGCGTCGAGCGCTCTCGACCTCCGCTTCCTCGAATCGGTCGGCCCAGCGAAAACCGCTCAAGAACCGAACGTTCGCGAGGAGTGTCGGATTTGGCTCACAACAGATCTCGTACTCCCAGCCGGGCACCGCCATCAAACGCCTCGTCCAGTCGAGTGATTCTCGAACCTTGGGCACGACGAGTCGATGCGCAGGCTTGACGTCCACAACCCGGATGCCTCCATCTCTGAGACGCAGCAGGTAGTCGGGCACATGACGACGAATCCGCTCCCCGTCCCACCCTTCGAGGAGGAACGGCTGCGACACAATCGACTCAACGTCAGGAGCGAAGTCCATCAAGATCAGGTTGGCAAGTTCGAGGCGCGACTCGTAGCCGACCGGCGCCTCCATCCGCGCGGACCAGTAGGTGCCGGGGAGGTGCCGTTGCCCGCGATACCAGCGAAACGTACGCCACGGACGGATGTCGGTGAGATGCCGGGAACCGACTTCGGATAGCGGAACCGCCACCTCCTCGCTCGACTGGAGCCGCGCTCGGATGAGTGTCGCCGCGGTCATCGGCGGCACCGGTCGAAGCGTCGAGCTTCGTGCTCTCGGGATCGCGTTTCGCGGGATGTGGAACTGGTCATACGATCCACGATGCGATCGCTAGAAGGTTATCGACGAGTTCATTTCAGACGAAATAAACGTTCGTATTCGGAAGGCTATTACTATTGACATGTAACCACGTAAAGCGGGTCGTGATTCACGCTATACGGTCTAGTGAATATGACGTTCATTAGAACCTGCTCCGAGCATAGCCCGATATTCGTATAGTTCAACTGAATCAATATCGGGCGGACCAAAAGCGATGTCACAGACATGTGGGAAACTCGCTACATGACCACGACCGCAGCGCTATCGACAGACCAGTCAAAGCTGTTCTTCGGGAACAGCCACATGTTCGACCTGGTCGTCGAGATCGTGCGCATCGACGGCGAGTTCTCAGCGAAGCTGCTGGTCGAGCGAACTGGACTTCCGAACAGCATCGTGACGTCGCTCATGAGGAAGCTCAGGGATGCAGACTTCATCACGTTCGTGGGTACGGCACCAGGTGAGCGCACCCGGCCGCACGTCATCAACGAGAACCCCTGGTGGGACGCGGCCCGCCAGTACGCATAGCGCACCAACGGTTACTCCGACTTCGACCGCAGCTCGTCCGCGTGCTTGTTGCATACCGTCCAGACCCACATGCGGATCGCGTATTGCTTCGCCGGAGCGCCGCAGACCTCGCATACCTCGATGCTGGCCCACTCCGCAGCCCGGATCGCTTCGTTGAACGCCTCGTTGTAGTCGTACGGGTCATCCGACGGGCTCGCGGAAAAACTAAGCGATCCGAACTTCGACTTGACTTGCTGCACACGGTAGTTCGGCGCGAGCTCGGCGAGCGTCGCATCTAGCCGCTCGAGAAGCGAGAACCAGCCCGCGTTGACATCGATAGTCGGAGGCCAGCCTGGATCGATGCGCTCGACGATCTTCCGGATGCTCGGCGGATACTCGTCGTTCATGCGGGCCTCCCTAGCGCAACCTGGCCTTTGACTACCTCGACGTCGAGTCTGCTGCTGGCGTCAGACATCGCTACGTTCACCTCTGCCGCTCTCGTTCCTCACGCGATCCTTGCCACGATCGAGAGCGCTCTCTGAAAGCTCGACCCACGCGCAGGCTTCGCATCACTCCGGAATCCCACGCGATCATGTTGCGGCGTCGCCACTCGATTGCGACATGCCCCCGAAACCCCGCGATGGCACGACGCCGCTCCATGAACTCCAAACCTGGCGGAAATGGAGCCGGCAACCCACACGTGTCCGGTAGGAGGTGCGCGAACAACTCCGCGAATGTCGGGCCCCGCCCTGTCCGGCGACGGGTCTGCGCGACGAAGACCGCCGCGGCGAGAGCCCACGACTCCGCCGTGTCTTCGCCAGTGAAGTCTTCGAAGACGTACGCCCAGGAAGCCGGAGCCGGCGAGTCGATTCCTCTCCACCAGATCGGGTTGGGATCGGGTCCCACCGCCACCATCTCAATCACGATCGCACGCACGGGCCTCTCCCGAGATGCGACCGGCTGTCGTCGAGAAGGGCAGCACACGTGCAGGAGCAGCGGAGGACGTCCGGGGAGCAAGGATTGTTTCGTATGGCCTCCCAAATTATGCCATACCGATTAGGCCATACCGCGGCGCCATCTTCAGCACGCTGAGAAGGTGACCCGTCGGAACGAAGCGACTGAGCAGGAGTGGAGCCGCTACTCCCAGCGCTTCGCGACCACGCTTCGCTCCGCACGCGAGCGTGCTGGCCTCAGCCAGGAAGAGGTCGCTTACCGCTCTGGCCTCACCCGTTATACCTACCAGAAGTACGAGAAGGGCGAGTCGAGGCCCGGCCATCCGGCAAACCCGACGCTGCGGACGCTGATTGCGATCTCACAGGTCCTCGCCGTCTCCGTGGACCAGCTGATCCCAGACAACCCCCCGGACCTTCGCACGCGCTGACGGACAAAGCCGCCCGAGTTCGCACTTAACCGGTCCGGGCAACCGAGATCAGCTGCTGCAGGCCCACAGGAAGCTTCTGCTGCACGTCCGCGCGTTCCGCGAGCGTCGAGAGGTTGCGGTACCAGCGACGCCGTACCTCGGGCAGCGACTGCCGCGTGAGCCTGGCGACCTTCTTCTCCAGTGCGATGATGTCACCCGGAACCTTAGCGCCCGTGCGGGATCGAGAGGCGGGGAAATCGGTCTCGGGGAGGACACGATCCAGCGGAAGCGCAGTCATCTGCTCGTCGGTCATCGCGGCATTGATCGAGAAGAAACACCCGGCCGCGGCAGCTCTCTGAATATCGTCAGGCGCTCCCGTGAACCAATGCAGCATGACCCCAGGATGCGGGTTCTTCTCGACCAGCTCCACGACTTTGCGTGCACGACCCGTCGAATGGACCGATATCAGGGCGGCGGGCGCGTTGCGAAGGATGTCCTCGAAGATGACTCGTTGAGTCGCGTCGTCCCCCCGACGGTCGAGCCCCACCTCACCAATGAGCACTGCCTGCTCCACCGCAGCAGCGAATCGCCGGTGTGACCACTGGCTCAGTGCTGCGGGAACACCTGGATGAACGCCGACCCCCCATAGCAGGCCGGTTTGCGGATTGGTGCGGGCAGCCTTGAACTCGTCGAGCGTCCGGGTCATTGCGAAGATCTGCGCCCCCTTGAGGGTACCGACCTGTGCCGCCGTCACGTCGGGGGCAATGTGGGCATGGCAATCAAGGAGCGGGAAGGGGAACACGACTCAACTCTGCCAGCCCCCGCGCAACTAAGCCCAGTACCTGATCAAAGTCCGTATCCGACGGCCAGAGAGCAGAGCTCAGGACGGCATCGTCGTCGATCCCTGCTACGCGAGCGTCGCGGAGCGTAACCAGGTCGCGCCAGCGGTGCTTCACCAAAGCAGCCAGGTCGTCTCCACTGAGCAATTCGCTGTCGTAGAGAGTGGGATCTGTCGCCTCCGCTCCGAAGAACGCGCCACGTCGCACCACGCACGCGACGCAAAGTCCGCAATTGTGGTTGGAATCACCGTGATAGAACTGCGTTCCTCCCTTCGCGCAGGAGAACGATGTCGAGGTCGACGACAGAAATGAGGAGCTGAGCAGTTCAGGCGCCGCCGCCACCACGAGCTCCCCCTTCGTCATGGCGGAGAAGGGATTCCGCATCATGACGTTGATATTCAAGGACTCGAGCAATTCGTTGACGAATTTAAACGTGTAAGGGTGAGTCGAACGGGTCGTCAGCGTTCCGCCTCGGCCAGCGTCCAGCGGTGGGTTGATGCTCGTGAACCCGTTCTCAGGCACCCACAGTTCGGAGGCCGAGTGCGCCGCCGCCGTCATCGCCCCCAATGCCATGAACATTAAGGAGCGTGAACGCGGACCGTGGTTCTTCCTTTGTGCGCCGTCTCGAATGAACAGCTCATGGCGGTCGTAGGAGTAGTCACCGAGCGCATTCGCGATCGTGTTCTGTGCGTGCCGCACCGCCTTGGACGCGTCCCGGTGCCCCACGAACCGCGTATCGACATCCATGTCACGGAGTCCGATCACAGCACCGCACAGCGAGTCCAGACCACCGGACAGGAGTTGTATACGGGTAGCGAGCTCCGCAACCGCCAGTGGAAGCGTGGCATTCGCGACTTTCACGCTGATCGTCCATGCGTCGCCGGTCAACCAATGCAGGATATCGGCGACGCTGGTCAGCCCGCCGCTGCTCCACGGGCCCGGGTCCTCCACATGCACGACCAGGTCCATGTTGCGGTGGAGGGAGACTGAGGGTTTCGGGACGGCAGTGTCCGCGAGGTACGCCGCCGCGGTGATGCGGTACAAGTCTCGCGCCACGGCGGGCGCTGCCGCAAACTCCCCGAGGTCCCACATCAGCGACGACGAGATACTCGCCCCGGCCGACGCCGAGCGTGGCCATTCCAGAGTGATGCCGGAACGATGCGAGTTCGTTCCCGCGGGAAGTACTTCGATCTGATGCATGGTCACTGCGGATCCCCTTTCCCGAACACGCGGCAGGCTTTTGCGGCCAGACTCGATGCGAAGTCCGCGACCGCCTGGGGGGTGGCAGCCATCAATTGGCCGGCGATCTGTCGAACCTTCCCTCCGATGTACGTCTTCACCCGCTGCTCCAACTGAACAAGAGCGTTGCCGGCAACCGATGTTCGTCGCTCGCTCGTGGTCAGTTGGACGACGGTGGTACGCCAAGCGAGCTCAGTGACGAATCGGCCGATGGTGTCCGCGAGCGGACCGCCCGCGCCCTGCCCATCGGAGCGCATGGTGGCTAGAAGAGCCTGCCGCAATGCGGCGTCGTCGGGGTGGGAGGCTGGCCCCAGGATGAGTCCCATCAGCTCCGTGAAAAGCCGGATGCCGGTAAGCCCTTCCAACGAGGAGAAGTCGAGCCCGTATTCAACGAGATGCGGAACCTCGCCCACCTCGATGGAGGCGAGCGCTTCCAGAACGAGCGAGCCCCGTGCCGCCTGCCGACTGAGCGGCGCGCCCCCCGCATCGCGCCCATCGCCCGACGCGGATGCCCCAACGCCGCGACGCGACTGAAGGAGATCTCGAACATTGTAGGACTTACCGCGCTTGTCTCCGCGCGACAGCGCCTTGCCGAGCGCTGACATGACCGCACCCGGTACCTCGGTCGCTCCGCTATTCAGAGAATCCGCCGCGTCATAGAGCGAACCAACCGTATCCGACCAGGCACCCGACCCTCCAAAAGCGCTCGAGGTTCCCATCAGAGGGTCGCTCCTATCGTCTCTTCGTCGATCGCGGCGAGCAGCTCTCCGCTGATTCCGGGTCGATCGCGAAGCGTCGTGAGCACCTCGGGGAAGGAAGCAGTGAGCCACGGAATGTGCTGGGCGGAAAGCGCACGGAGAACGAAGTCATCAAGCAAGGCCTCACTCATCGCCGCCCGCAGATCCGGTCGCTTCACCGCGAGCGTCTGCAGCGTCTCCAGAGCCTGGTCCGATCGATCTCCCACGATCGCTGTAGCAAGATGTCGTGCAACATCTTCATCACCAGTCGAGGGCATACCCACAATCCGCTCGATAGCCTCTGCCCGAAGGACACTGCTCGTGTCGATGAGCTGAGCAAGATGCAGACTCTGCCCGTCGTCCAGCACAGCCGCCGACTGCAAGGTCGCTACTGTCGCCGTCGCGAAAGACACGTACCGATCGACCCACTCGACGACATCAGACGCCCTCGGAGGCTCGTTCGCCCACGCAGCGATCTCCGCAGGTACCGACTCCGAATCCGCCTCCCAGTCCGCGAGCAACTGCGTGCGTTGCTCTTCGCTCACTCCTACAAGGTCACGGAACTGATGAGGATAGTTCTGCTCGAGCAGCCAGAGCTTCATCAGAATGTCTACGGGGAACCCCTCGAACTGTGTCCCCAGCATCTCCGCACGGACCGCGAAGCTGTTCAGAAAGCGCTTCAACTGCCGCGGAGTCTCACGCCTCGAACTGCTCATACCCCGCACGATCTGATTGGCGAGCCGAATATGCTCGTCGGTCGGCATGGACTTGTGCATGTTCGGCGCCACATACGGCACCTCACCCTTAACCCGCCGCGCTGATGCCGTCTCCGCCACGGCCACCGCAACATCTTTACCTGCCTCAGCTTGTACAAACAACGCCGCCAGGTACGCGACGGCGTCCGCCGCCGACAGCCGCGGCAACGTAAACGGGAGTTGCACGATCTTCTCGGTATACCGATCGGCGAAGCGTCCGCGGCCTCCTCCGTGACGATCCAGCGCACCCCGAAGGCTCTCGCGGATGAACTCGTCGTCCGCTGCGATCACGAATGCCATACCTCTCACGCTGAGAAACAGCTTGATGGCCTCCAGCGCTCCGAGCACATCGTCTGGGAGCGATCGATCTAGATCATCAATCAGCACAACGACGCGGCACCCGCTCATCTGTGTCAGCAAGGCGCCGAAGTCGCCCCGGAAGCCGCGCATACCCTTCGCCGCAGGTTCTTTCTCTGGCTCAGGCGTAAGTGCGTCCACGAGACCGCCAAGATCGGGAGTGAGCGTCACCGCTGACTTGATCGCGACCTGCGCCACCTTGCTCCAGGAAACCCGCCGGCGCAGAGCGTTCAGCTTGGAGATGAGGTCAACGGCCGCGTCGGCAAGCTTCTCTTTGGTGCCCGTGGCCATTGCCTGTTCGTGTCTACGATCAAGCTCGATCGCGATCCCCTCGAGAACCCGACTGATGAGTGTTCCCCGGGGATCCCCTGAATCAACGAACTCCCACGGGTCGATCACAACAACCACTACGTCATCTCGGTTGCGAAGCTCAGTCTCGATCAAGTTGAGCGCCGTGCTCTTTCCACCGCCCCAAGGCGAGTTGAGCCCCACGGTGACCGTATCGAAACGCTGGTCCACCACCACGTTCGAGATCGCCACGGCAACCGCCCGAAGACCCGTCAGATCCTGGGTCGCTGGATTGTCGTCGAACAGATAGCGCGAAGCCCCCATCGTCGCCCCCTTTGGCGTTTGTTATTCGCTACTGCCGTCCGCCGCACTTGGCACTACCGCCAACTGCCTGCCATCTGGCGGTGGATTTTGCCATGTTCACGCGGAACCTACAGTGGGTCTAATTGAAGTCGCCGCCCGGAGCCATGTCGGCGAAGCGCGAGTAGTGACCCTGGAAGGCCACGGTGATCGTCGCGGTCGGACCGTTACGGTGCTTGGCGACGATGAGGTCGGCCTCGCCCGGGCGCACGTCCTTGTCGTAGACCGAGTCGCGGTGCAGGAGGATCACCATGTCGGCATCCTGCTCGATCGATCCCGACTCACGCAGGTCGCTGATCGCGGGCTTCTTGTCCTGACGCTGCTCGGGACCACGGTTCAGCTGCGACAGCGCGATCACGGGGACCTGCAGCTCCTTCGCGATGAGCTTGAGGCTTCGCGAGAACTCCGAGACCTCCTGCTGACGCGACTCGACGCGCTTGCCCGACGTCATCAGCTGCAGATAGTCGATGATGACCATGCGCAGGCCCTCGCGCTGCTTGAGCCGGCGGCACTTCGCCCGGATCTCGACGAGCGTCATGTTGGGGCTGTCGTCGATGTAGAGCGGCGCGTCGTTGATGCGACCACGCGTCGCGGCGACGGTCGTCCAGTCGCGCGGGTCGAGATTTCCCTTGCGCATGTTCTGCAGCGGGATCTGGCCCTCGGCGCTGAGCAGACGCATCGCGATCTCGCTCTTGCCCATCTCGAGCGAGAAGAAGACGGAGGGCAGATTGTGGCCGATGGATGCGGCGCGCGCGAAGTCGAGCGCCAGCGTCGACTTACCCATCGCAGGTCGCGCCGCGACGACGATCATCTGACCGCCGTGGAGGCCGTTGGTGAGTTCGTCGAGCTCACGGAACCCGGTCGGGACGCCGGTCATCGACCCGTCGCGCCCGTTGGCCGCCTCGATCTCCTCGATCGCCGCGTCGACGGCGGTCTGCAGCGGAACGTAGTCCTCAGCCGTCTCGGACCCGGTGATCGAGTAGATCTCGGCCTGCGCATTGTTCACGAGGTCGGTGGCATCGCCCTGCCCGTCGTAGCCGAGCTGCACGATGCGCGTGCCCGCGTCGACGAGCCGCCGGAGGATCGCGCGCTCCGAGACGATGCCCGCGTAGTAGCCGGCGTTCGCGGCGGTCGGCACGATCGAGGTGAGCGAGTGGAGGTAGTCAGCGCCACCGGCGCGACTCAGCTCACCGGTCTTGATGAGCTCGTCGGTCACGGCGACCACGTCGGTCGGCTCGCCGTGGGAGTAGAGCGAGAGGATCGCCTCGAAGATCAGCTCGTGCTTCGGGATGTAGAAGTCGGCGCCCTTGAGCGACTCGATCACGTCGGCGACGGCATCCTTCGACAGCAGCATTCCACCGAGCGCACTCTGCTCGGCGAGCAGATCGTGCGGAGGGGTGCGCTCCGGCTGGCGCTTTGCTCCACCGAGGCGCTCTTCGGAGATGTCGGCGATCGACACGCTGCTCCCTTCGCTGCGACGTTCCGTCTCGACGGCCGCGGAGATCGCGGTGTCTAGGTGTCAGGGGCCGACCCGGCCCCTCATGGCAGTAGACCAGGCACCACCGACATCGGGTCGCTCGACCACGCTACGAGCGCTCTTATCCACACGCAACACGGCCTGTGGATAACCTTGTGGAAACTGTGCGAACAAGTCCGGAGTGTCTGTGCAGAACCCATGTGGATAAGTCGGTGGAGTACTTTCCGTTCACCTCAAGTTTCCACCTTTGAACAGGTATTTACCGTTTCCCCACCCTGTGGATGGAAATGGGGTTCAAGTCGGCGTTTAAGGTTTCTCCACAGCTTCGCTGGATGTGCAGAACCTGGGGAAAGTCAAGTCGAATCTTCATCGGGCGCGTCACGTGGCGACTCATCAGGAAACGCGCCGAGGACCGGGCGAAAAGTTCTGGACACGCCGGTATATCGAGAGTAGGGTCGAGCGCTGCTCCGCGCATTTCTGACGCGACCCGCTCGCGACCGAGCAGCGCGTTCGGGCTGGGTTCTCACGTTCGGGCTGAGAACCTCGGCCTGGGCCTCAGCCCGAGCGCGTGTTCTCCTCCTGAATCCGAGTGTCCCCGGGAGCCGCAGACGCGGCCGAACCCCCGGACACGCAGAATGCCCCCTGTCCCGAAGGACAGGGGGCATTCCAGAGCGTCGTGCCTTACTTGGCGGCGACGACCTGCAGCGTGATGACAGCGGTCACGTCGTCGTGCAGACGAACCGTGGCCTCGTGCTCACCGGTCGACTTGATCGGCGACGAGATCTGCACCTTGCGCTTGTCGATCGAGCCGAGACCGGCGGCCGCGACAGCGTCGGCGACATCGGAGGTCTTGACCGAACCGAAGAGGCGACCCTGGGCGCCCGCCTTGACGGCGAGACGGACCTTGGTGCCCTCGATGGAGTTCTTCAGCGCCACGGCGTCGTCGCGGTCGTGGATCGCGCGAGCCTGACGAGCAGCCTGGATCGAAGCGACCTGCTTTTCGCCACCGCGGGTCCACGCCGTAGCGAAGCCCTGCGGGATGAGGAAGTTACGGGCGTACCCGTTCTTGACCTCGACAACGTCACCGGCGCTTCCGAGCCCGGAGACCTCGTTCGTGAGAATCAGCTTTGCCATGTCGGTACCCCTCAGCGTCCAGCGCCGGCGTACGGCAGAAGAGCCATCTCGCGAGCGTTCTTGATCGCCTTGGCGATCAGACGCTGCTCCTGCACGGAGACACCCGTGATGCGGCGAGCGCGGATCTTCCCACGCTCCGAGATGAACTTGCGAAGCGTCGCGACGTCCTTGTAGTCAATGAGTCCGACGCGGATGGACTTCGCGGGAGCGGTGGGCTTGCCACCCTTCCGCGGCTTGCGGCGGTCGCCGCTCGACTTTCCAGCCATAGTTTTTCCTTAGTTATGAACCGGATGCCGAAGCATCCGGAGATCCTGAAATCAGAACGGGGTGTCGTCGCCGAAGCTGCCGGGCGTGCTCCACGCGTCAGCGCTGGTCGACGAGCCGGGCGTGGACCACGGCTCCTCCGACACCTGCTGCTGCGCGGGACGGGCCTGCTGCCCGCCGCCCTGCCCGCCACCCTGGAAGCCGCCGCCGTTCGACGCCGCACGCGTGACCTGAGCGGTCGCGTACCGCAGCGAGGGGCCGATCTCGTCGACCTCCAGCTCGATCGCGGTGCGCTGCTGGCCCTCGCGGTCCTGGTAGGAGCGCTGACGCAGACGGCCCTGCGCGATGACACGCATGCCCTTGGTCAGCGAACCTGCCACGTGCTCCGCGAACTCGCGCCACACCGATGCGCGGAGGAACAGCGCTTCGCCGTCCTTCCACTCGTTCGCTGCACGGTCGAAGTTGCGAGGCGTCGATGCGATGGTGAAGTTCGCCACCGGCAGTCCGTTCTGCGTGTAACGCAGCTCGGGGTCGGCCGTGAGGTTTCCCACCACGGTGATGACTGTTTCGCCGGCCATGAGACTTACGCCTTCGCTGCCTTGGCGGACTTGCGGGCGGCCTTCTCCTCGGCGCGCTTGGCCTCGGAAGCGATCATCGCCTGAGCTTCCTCGGCACGCAGCACCTTGGTGCGCATGATCGTCTCGTTCAGCTTCAGCTGACGGTCGAGCTCCTGCGTGGCCTCGCTGGTAGCGGTGAAGTTGACGACGGCGTAGATGCCCTCGTTCTTCTTCTGGATCTCGTAAGCGAGACGGCGCTTGCCCCAGATGTCGACCTTCTCCACAGAGCCACCGTCGTTGGTGATGACCTTGAGGAACTTGTCGAGCGTGGGTGCGACCGTGCGCTCGTCGATCTCGGGGGTCAGAATGACCATGAGTTCGTACTGGTGCGTCACTTACCCACCTCCTTCGGACTAGAACGGCTTCCGGGACTTTCCCGGAAGCAGGAGGGTGTTAACACGTCGTCCGCCCGAGTGCCCCGAATGGGCGCCGGAAGGCAGACAACCTGGACAGCCTACCGGATGAAGCTCTGTGCCGCATCCTCGCGGTTCTGCGCACCGGGGACAGACTGGACGGAGCCGACGAATGCCGTCGGCCCCGTCCACGAACGACCACACGCACGAACACGCAAGGAGGGACGCGATGCGCGTCAACACACTGGGAGCCGGCGTCATCCTCGCTGCCGCCGTCCTGCTCACCGGATGCTCCGCCGGCTCGACGACTGAGCCGTCGACATCGCCCGACTCCGCCGCGAGCTCCGCTCCGTCCGAGGCGGCCGAGGCGCCCTCATCGGATTGCCCCGAGCTCGCCGAGGGCGAGACGATCGAAGGCTCCGTCTTGGGGGCCTGCATCACCGCATCGCTCGACGGCATCGCGGGCTACGCGGCCACGACCTCGGTCATGGGCATCGAGAGCACCGCCAAGTACAACCCGGCAGAGAAGGCCATCGAGACCTCGAGCGATCTCGGTTCGCTGATCGTGATCGGCTCGGACGCCTGGGTGAAGTCCGGCAGCGGCGAGTGGCAGGTCGCCGACGTCAACTCGAGCGACCCGATCGTCGCCGGCCTGAGCGCCGGCGCCGAGACTGCGAGCACCACCGACCCGATGTCCGTCGCCGCGGCGCTGTCCGGCGAGTTCACCGTCACCGGAACCGGCGAGCGTCTGGGCAAGCCGGTCTATCTCGTCTCGGGCACGGTCGAGCAGCAGGGGGTTTCGGTCGACGCCGTGTTCGAGCTCACCGCTGACTACGAGAACCTCGCGACGACGACCTCCGCCGCCGTCGGCGAGCAGTCGGTCGAGGTCTCCGTGGTCGTGACCGAGTGGGACGTGAAGCAGGACATCGTCGCTCCGCTCTGAGCGTCATCTGACACCGAGGGGGTGGGTCCGGCATCACACCGGACCCACCCCCTCGGTGTCACTCTCGGCGACGTCCGCAGAGCGAGCGGCGACCTCAGAGCGTCGGCTCGAGACGGACCCGGTGGATGCCGGTGATTCCACCGGACGCAGTGCTGAGATAGAGCCAGTCGTCTCGCTGGACCGCCGTGGTGATGCCGAACGTGTCGCCCCGGGGATCCTGCAGAGTGCGGAGCGTCGTTCCGTCGGCTCCGAGGTGAAGGACCACACCGGACGCCGTGGGCGAGGACAGGCCGTTGAGCACGTCTTCGGGGATCTTCGCCATCGTGTGTCGTTCCTGGTTCATGGTCAGGGCCTGACGCTGCGTTCAGCGATGGCGATGATGGCTCGTTTGGGAAGGAGGCGTGCGGCGACTCTGGCGACGAGCGCGTTCGCCGCACCGTCGACGACGCTCGACTTGGTGCCGCCGAGGGTTCGGAGTGCCTGCGCGACGACCTGCCGGGGTGTGCGCTTGGATCCGGCTGCGGCAGCTTCTCCGGCCACCTCGAAGAAGGCGGTGTCGGTGGCGCCGGGACAGACGGCGAGGACTCGGATGCCGAGCTCGCGGGTCTCACCCCAGAGGGCTTCGGTGAACGAGAGCACGAAGGCCTTGGTCGCGCCGTAGACGGCCATGTGAGGGATGGGCTGGAAGGCGGCGGTGGAGGCGACGTTGATCACCGTTCCCCTTCCGCGCTCCTTCATGGAGCCGAGATAGGCGGCGGTGATGCCCACGAGGGTGCCGCAGTTGAGCTGGATCTGCGCGGCGAGCCTGGCGGGGTCTGCGTCGACGACGTCGCCGTGGGCGGCGAAACCGGCGTTGTTGACCAGCGTGTCGATCTCCACCCCGAGGCGTTCGGTGGTTTCGCGGAGCGTGGTCGCCGCGCCGGGTTCTGCCAGGTCGAGCGGCACGACGGACACCTGGATCGAGTGCATCGCGCGCAGTTCTCGGGCGAGATCCTCCAATCTGTCGCGTGAGCGGGCGACGAGCACCAGGTCGTGGCCTCGAGCCGCGAACTGCCGGGCGAACTCCTCACCGATTCCGGACGAAGCTCCGGTAATGAGCGTGTGCATGATTATCTCCAAACCGCATAGATGGTTTATTTTTTGATCAGAACTATGCGCTTCACGCGCGAAAGCGCGGAAGCACCGAATGCGCGGAAGCGCCCTAACCGATGAGGGCGCTTTCCAAGGCGCCGACGAGGATCTCCGCCCGACGGCGGAACTCATCCGAGTCGCCAGGAGCCACGGCATCCGTCGTGGTCTTCAGTCCGTCGAAGGCGGCCACGGCGATGAATCCGAGATCGGCGGGCGCATGGATCTTCGCGAAGACCCCCACCCCCTGCCCGCGGCGGATGATGTCCGCCATGAGGTCGATCCACTCGGTCATCGGGTTCCCGGCAACCGACTCCGATTCGTCGGACGTCGCCGGAAGCTGATCCGCCAGTCGCACGATGCTCCAGCCGGCCGCGTCTGAGGCCGACAGGGTGATGAGCAGGTTCGCGAGACGGCGGAATTGGGTCAGGGGGTCGTCGTGACGCGCCACCTCTTCCTGCCCCAGCGCCAGCCACCTCTGCTTGTGATGCTCGACCACCGCTCGTGCCAGCTTCTCCTTCGATGGGAAGTAGAAGTAGACCGCCCCCTTGGTGAGTCCGACCGCCTCGAAGACATCCTCCATCCGCGTGCCCGCGTAACCGCGCCGCGCGAACACCTCCGTCGCGGCCTGCAGGATGCTGGAACGAGTGTCCTCGCCCTTTGCCGTGCGACCAGTCATCCGACACCTCCCATCACGTCAAACATAAAACCGCATGGTCGGTATGTCAAATGCGGAGTGCGGCCGTGACCCCTTCCGTCGTCTCAGCGCCCGGCGAGGAACTCCCGGATCTCCGACAGGGTCGGAGCGGATGCCGACGCCCCCGCACGCTGCACGCACAGGGCCGCCGCGGCCGAGGCGAATCGCACCGCGACCTGCAGGTCGTCTCCGGCGGCCAGGCGGGCGGCGAGCGCCCCGCAGAAAGTGTCGCCGGCGGCCGTGGTGTCGACGGTGTCCACCGGGAACGCCTCCACCCGCTGGACCGCTCCGCCGCTGTGCAGCAGCGCACCCTCCTCGCCGAGGGTGACCACGACGGTCGGCACCGTCGCGGCGAGGACGGACGCCGCCGCCTCGACATCCGAGAATTCGGGGCCGGCGAGATCGAGGCACTCGTGCTGGTTCACGACGAGGATGTCGACCGCATCGAGCAGGCCGTCGGGAAGAGCAGCACTCGGAGCCGCGTTCAGGATCGTCGTCGCTCCCCGGTCGCGCGCCCCGCGGAAGGCCGAGCGGACCACCGGGAGCGGGATCTCGAGCTGACCGAGCACGACGTCGCCCTGCGCGAGCTCCGCCACCGCGGCATCCGCTTCGCGTCGCAGCAGGGACTCGTCTCCGTTGGCCCCCGGCACCACGACGATCGCGTTCTCGCCGCCATCGGCGACCATCACGAACGCGGTGCCGGTCGGACGGGCCGACTCCCCCACGCGCAGCCGCACCCCGTCGTCGAGCAGCACATCGCGCAGCCGACGCCCGGCATCATCGCCGCCGACCGCGCCCACGAACCAGGTGTCGGCGCCGGAGCGCGCCACCGCGACAGCCTGGTTGAGACCCTTTCCACCCGCTCCGCTCACGGCATCGCGGGCGAGCAGGGTCTCCCCCGGCCCCGGATGACGATCCACCGAGACCGCGGTGTCGAGGTTGGCGCTGCCGATGACGATCACGCTCATGTGAGGAAGCCTTCCGAGGGGTGTGTGCGACCCATCATCCTGCGATCGCCTCGCCGACGGTGAGGCCGGCGAGCGCAGGGATGCCGAGACCGGTGAGCCGGATGCCGTCGGCCTCGAGCCCCGCGGGAATCCACTCCTCGCCGAACAGAGCGGCCGCCGCGGCGCCGGCCAGCGCGGGCAGGCTCGCCGCATTCCGCGGCTGGGCGAGCGCACCGAGCATCAGGTCGTCGGCGGTGCGGGCCGCGGCCACGTGCGCGAGCAGGAACCCGAAGGTCTCGGGCGCGGCGATCGGGTAGCTGTAGACCCAGTCGCCGACCTGCGTGCTCAACCGGCGCGCTCGATCGAGCGGACCCGAGGCCTCGGCACCGACCTGCAGCGAGGTCGCCGCCATCCGGCGGCTCCAGGTGTCGGCCGGCAGCTCCTCGACCGCGAGTCGCACGGCATCCGCCGCGTCGGCTCCCGCCAGCAGCGCGGCGAACAGCGCCGCCGACGCCCGCGCGCACCAGACCCCGTCGAGGGCGTGCGTGATCTCGGCATCCGCTTCTGCCGCCTCGAGTGCCGCGGACGCCGGATGCGCCGCGACGGCGGCGAGTGCCCGCACGGTCGCGATGTCGTCGAAGTAGTGGGCGTTGTCGTGACCCGACTGCGGCGGCTCGAGACCGCGACGCAGGTTCTGCAGTGCGAGCTTCGTGCCGATGCGCGCCCGCAGGCCCGACTCGGGGTCGGCTTCGAGGTCGGCGAGCTCGCGCCATTCGTCGAGGCCCGCATCGCGGGACTGCTGACGGGCCGAGAACGCGAACCACTCGAGGTTCTCCCCCGCGCCGGGGTGCAGGGTCGACGGCGGAGCCGCGTGGGTGAACGGACGAGGAACCGTGGTGGTGCGATCGTCGTCGCCGAGCTTCGCGAGGATGCGCACGCGGTTGACCCGCTTGGGCGGCAGCGCGTACACGCGGAAATCGGCGTTCATCGACGAGGCCGATTCGCCCGCCGTGATGCCGCGGGTGAACAGGTCGATCACGGGGGTGGTCATGCGCGCGCCTCCTCGACGATGCGGGTCAGGGTGTCGGCGGCATCCAGCGGATGGATGCTGGCCATCGAGCGGATGCACGATCCGACCACGGGGCGCAGCCCCGCGACCCATTCGTCTGGCAGGTCGTCTATCCCCGAGATCGCCCCTCCGATGCAGCCGGCGATCGCGGCCGTGGTGTCGGCGTCGCGTCCCATGTTGACCGCGAACAGGATGCTGTCGGCCGCGCGGCCCTCGGCCTGCAGCACCGAGGCCATCGCGAGACCCACCGCTTCGGGGGCGAGATCGGCCCAGAAGTAGTCGACGACCGCCAGCCGATCGTGCAGTGCCAGCGCGAGGGCGTCGTGGTCGAGACCGGAGTTCACGAGGTCACGGGCGTCGCGCAGGTTGCGCGCGGTCCAGCTGTCGGCGGGGATCGCTCGGAGTCCGGCGTCGTAACAGGCGGCGGCATCCGCTCCGGTGAGAGCCGTCGTCACCGCCACCGCGACCACCACCCCGGCCCAGATGCCCTCGGTCGTGTGACTCACCGCGCCGTCGGCCTCGGCCAGACGTCGGGCGAGATCGGCGTCGCCGTCGGCGACGATGCCGAGCGGACTGACACGCATCGCGAGTCCATCGCTCCACCCGTGCATCGTGTCGCCGCTGAGCGGAGGACGGATGCCGCGTCGGAGATTGTCGATCGCGGCCATCTCGCTGAAGCCGCCGCCCTTGAAGTCGTCGGCCTGCGGCAGCACGTCGTCGATCCAGGTCTGTGCGAAATCGTCGGCGGTGGCGCCGGTGCCGACGCGTTGGATGGTCTTCGCCGTGAGCAGCGCGTACTCCGTGTCGTCGCTGCCGGCCGGCTCGGGGTCGAGATAGCCGGTGACGCGGCCGTGTGCCGCCTGGATCTCGGCGGCGGAGAAGCCTTCGACCGGGCGGCCGATCGCATCGCCGATCGCAAGGCCGGCGAGTGAGCCGCGGGCCCGGTCCTTCAGGCTCGGGGTGGGAGAGGTCATGGGGGTCCTTGTCTCTGGGGGCGAGTCAGGTCTGGGGGTCTGATCAGCGGGCGGGCAGCAGGTCGGCGGTGCGACGGGCCAGGTCGACGGTGCGACGGGCCAGGTCATCGATCGCGACACCGTCGAGGCCGGGGAGGCTCGTCGCGATGCGGTTGCGGAGCGGATCGATGAATCGGGCGGGCAGGCCCGAACGGCCCGCGAGGCCGCCGAGCACCGAGCCCACGGTCGCGCCGGCCGAGTCGGTGTCCCATCCGGCGATCACCGCGAGCGGGACCCCGCGGACGAAGTCGCCGCCGCTGCGGGCGAGGGCGAATGCGATGAGTGCGGCGTTGTTGACCGTGTGCACCCAGTGCAGGTGCCCGTAGGTCGCGTGCAGCTCGTCGAGCGCGGCCGCGTCCTCGGTCGACGAGCGACCGAGGTCCGCACCGTGCGCGATCGCCGCGGCGAGCGCGGTGCCGGCGGGCACCGCACGGGCTGCGAGGTCGAGCACTTCGTCGACGGATGCCGCGACGAGCGACGCCGAGGTCAGCGCGGCCGCCCACATCGCACCCCACAGGCCGTTGCCGGTGTGACTGAGTCGGGCATCCGTCCACGCCTGCCGGGCCGACTCGGCGAGGTCGCCCGGGTTGATCCATCCGTAGACATCGGTCCGGATGAGCGCGCCGATCCACTCGCGGAACGGATTGCGCACCCGGCCGGCCTCATCGGAACGATAGCCGTCGAGCAGGTTGCGATACGCGATGCGCTCGGCCGTGAACGTGCGCCCCGCGGGGAGGTCGGCGAGCCAGGCCTGCGCGATGTCCTCGGTCGTGAAGCCTCGGCCCGCCGTCTCGAGCACCCGGAGGTTCAGCAGCGGATAGTTGAGGTCGTCGTCCTCCGGCATCCCGTCGATGTTCTCGACCAGCGAGTTCACCGACGATCGCCGGTTCCAGGGCCACCGTGCGGCGACCTCGGGAGCGAGACCGCGGGCCGTGAAGTAATCCTCCAGCGGCCAGCGGCCCGTCGACCGCAGGATCTCCTCGACGCCCTGTCGCGGGATCTTCTCGACCGGCTTGCCCCACAGGCAGCCGGCCGAGCGACCGGCCCACGCGCCGTGGATCCGGTCGAGCAGCACGTCGTCGCGGGGCACGGGCAGCGGTGCGGGCAGAGCGTTCAGCAGCACGCGCACGCCCGCCCAGTCCTGCGGGTCGGGCGACGGCGTCGGCACTTCGTCGAGCTCGACGAGTAGGGCGCGGGCCAGCGCGCGCAGCTCGTCGGATGCGGCATCCGGGGTCGCCCCTCCGCGCACCGGGTCGAGTCCACCGCCGGCGGCCTGCCAGCGTGCGGCGATCGCGTCGACGTCCTTGCCCTCGGCGCGCGCCTGCACGATCTCGTGCGGCACGAGGTCTTCGGGTTGGGCCCAGGTGAGCCGCATCACGCCTCCCGCAGCACGGCCACCCGACGCACGTCGGCCTCCGCGCGCTCGACGTCCTTCGCCATGATGTCCTCGGCGACGTCCGACAGCAGCGCGGCGTACTCGTCGAAGTCCACCCGGCTGGCGGCCGCGATCGTGTCGAGCATGTCGGTCGGGATCGCCTCGCGCCCACCGAGTCCCGCCGCGACGCTGCCGGCCATCGACGCGATCGAGTCGGAGTCGCGGCCGTAGTTCACCGCCCCGAGCACGGTGGGCAGGAACGCCCCCTCGTAGGCGACGAGGAACCCGAGGGCGACCGGCAACTCCTCGATCGACTTGGTGCGCGACGGCACCCTGGCGTCCATGAGCGGTTCCCGATAGGCGTCGCCGACCGTGTCGAACGGACGGATCGCCGCGCGCAGCGCCGCACCGATCGCATCGTCGTCGGCGTCGGCCGGCAGCGCCCGAGCGGCGTCGACGACCGCTCTGATCGCCGCGGCCGTGCCGTCGCGAGCGACACGCAGCGCGGCGTCGATCACGGAGTCGACGGTCGCACCGACGGCGACGGATGCCGCGACCGCCGCGGCGAACACGCCGGCTGCCTCACGGCCGTAGCTCGACTGGTGCGCACCGGCGATGTCGATCGCCTCGGTGTACGCGGCCCGGGGGTTGCCCGCGTTCACGATGCCGACCGGGGCCATGTACATGGCAGCACCGCAGTTGACGACGTTGCCGACGCCCGCCTCACGGGGGTCGATGTGCCCGTACTGCAGACGGGTCACCAGCCACTTCTCGGCGAGGAAGATGCGCTGCAGCAGGATCGACTCGCGCTCGAGCTCCGGGATCCAGCGGATCTCGGTCTGCAGCAGCGGCACGAGCAGCTCGGCCACAGCGAAGGCGTCGATGTGGTCGCGGCGCTCGGCGTAGACGCGGATCAGCGCCTGCGTCATCAGGGTGTCATCCGTGATGTGGCCGTCACCCTTGTGGTACGGGCTCACCGGTCGAGCGGTCTGCCAGTCCAGGTGGTACGGCGGCACGATGCCGGTGATGCGCCCTCCGTAGCGCTCCTTGATCTTGTCGGGGCTGAACCCCTCGGCGGCTCCGCCCAGGGCGTCGCCGATGGCCGACCCTGCGAGCACGGCGGCCGTGCGTTCGCGAATCCAGGTCATGGTGTGTCCTTCCCTCATGGGATGGGGGCGGATGCTGCGGCATCCGCCCCCATCGTCGTCAACCGTTGACCTGTGCCCAGCCGTCGTCGAGCTCGGACTTCAGGGCCTTGTCGTCGGTCTCGCCGCCCAGGAACTTCTGGAACGCGGGAGTGGCGACCGTGTCCTTCCACCGGACGAAGCCGTTGGCCTGCAGGAACACCGGGCCGTCGAGTCCCTCGGCCGACTTCACGATCTCGGGCCATCCGTTCTGATCGGCCGTCTGCTCGGCGAGGGCCTCGCGAGCCGAGACGGTCGTCGGGATGAGCCCGTCGGCGATGTTCATCTTCACGAGGTTGTCGGTCTGCATGAAGTAGTCGAGGAACTTCGCCGCCTGCTCCTGGTGCTCGGAGTCGATGTTGATCGAGAGCGTCTGCGGGTTCGCGGCCTGGACCGCCCCCTCGGAGCCCGCGAGCGGTGGCAGCACGATCCAGTCCATGTCGGCCGGTGCGTCCGTGGCGATGTTCGCCACCTGGTACGACCCCTGCACCGTCATCGCGGCCTTGCCCGCGTAGAAGGTCGCCAGCACGTCGGAACCGGACTGGGTGACGCCGATCGGGTCGACGGAGCCGTCGACGATCATCTCGCGCACGCGGTTCGGCACCTCGAGGTCGGAGTCGCTGACGTCGACCTTCATGTCCTCGCCCTCGCCCGTGAAGTACTGCGAGCCGAAGCCCATCCCGAGGCTCATGAACGCCGCGGTCGGGCTCTTCAGACCCCAGGTGATGCCATGGACATCGCCGGCGGTGGTCGCGGCGGCGATCTCGGCGAGCTCGTCCCACGTCATCGAGTCACCGGTCGGGATCTCGACGCCGGCGTTCTCGAGGAGCGTCTTGTTCGCGAACACCACGTAGGTCTGCAGCTCGGTCGGGGCGCCGATGATCTGGTCGTCGACGGTGACGGACTCGAGGACACCGGGGTCGATGTCGTCGATCGTGTCCTTGCTGAGGAGATCGCTCAGGTCGGCGATGTAGCCGTCGCGGGCGAAGGGCACGATGCCGAGGACCTCGTAGTGGATGATGTCGGGTGCGACCCCGCCGACGAACTGGGTCGTCAGCTTGTCGTCGAGGCTGTCGGTCGGAGCCTGGACGATCTCGACCTGGATGTCGGCGTTGTCGGCGTTCCAGGCGTCGACGATCTCCTTGGTCGCTTCGATGGCGGCCGGCTGATCGGAGAACGACTGGAAGGTGATCGATACCGGCTCGCCGTCGCCGGTGTCGTCGGTCGTGTCGCCGCCGCCCTGCGAGCAGGACGCGAGGGTGAGCGCCGTCACGGCCGCTGCGGCGACCGCGAGTGATGCGCGATGAAGCTTCTTCACTTCATACCTCTTTCTCTGTGGTGGGTTGGATCTCTGTGGTGGTGCGGGTGGTGGTCCGGTTCATGTCAGCCCTTCACGGCGCCGGACAGCATGCCCGCCGCGAGCCGCTTCTGCAGCAGCGTGAAGAACACGATGCTCGGGATGCTCGAGAGCAGAGCGCCGGCGGCCAGCGGGCCGACCGCGACCTTGCCCTCGCCGCCGATGAAGGTGCTCAGCGCGATCGGCAGGGTGTACTGCTCGGGTGACTGCAGCAGCACGAGCGCGAAGAAGAACTCGTTGTAGGCCGACACGAAGCTGAACATCGCGGTGGCCGCGAGGCCGGGCATCAGCAGGGGGAAGACGATGCGCTGCAGCGTCCGTGCCTTGTTGGCCCCGTCGATGGATGCCGCCTCCTCGACGTCGTACGGGATCGCCGCGACGTAGCCCTGCAGCATCCACAGCGAGAACGGCAGGGTGTACACCGAGTAGACGATCACGAGGCCGAGCAGCGAGTCGACGAGTCCTAGCGATCGGAGGATGAAGAACAGCGGGATGACGACGAGGATGACGGGGAAGATCTGGCTGACCAGGATGTAGCCGACCCCGATCGTGCGCAGCTTGCCCTGGTAGCGCGCCATCACGTAGGCCCCGGGGATCGACAGCAGCGTGACGACGATCGTCGTCGCGACAGCGACCAGCAGGCTGTTGCCCGCCGCCCGGATGAGCCCCTGACGCTCGAGGGCTGCGACGAAGTTGTCGAGCGTCGGCTGCAGCGGGAAGAGGTTGACCGCGAGCGAGTTGATCTCGGCCGACGACTTGAAGGCCGTCGAGATCAGCCAGAGGAGCGGGAACCCCAGGAAGATGAGGAACCCGGCGAGCGCGATGTACTGCAGGATGCGCACGAGAGGCTTCTTGGCCTTCATTCCAGCGGCACGGCGCTGCTTTTTCGTCGCGTTGAGCGTGACCACGTTGCGGGTCTCGGTGATCTGAGTCATCGTGCGCTCCTCTCGGGGCGGAACTGGCGCCACAGGGCGATCACCAGGATCAGGATCAGGAAGATGACGATCACGTCGCCCATCGCCGCGGCCCCGCCGGTGTTGCGCGTCTTGAACGCTTCGAGGTAGGTGAAGAGCATCGGCAGCATGGTGCGGCCGCCGGGCCCACCCTCGGTCATCACGTAGACGATGCCGAAGGAGTTGAAGTTCCAGATGAAGCTCAGGCTGGCGATCGAGAAGATCACCGGTCGCAGCGCCGGCAGCGTGACGCTGACGAATCGGCGCCAGGCGCCGGCCCCGTCGACGGCGGCGGCCTCGAGCAGTTCGCCGGGCACCTGCTGGAGTCCGGCGAGCAGCACGACCGTGTTCTGCGGCATCCCGACCCAGACGCCCACGAGGATCACGGCGGGCAGTGCGAGTCCGAAGTCGCCGAGCCAGTTGATGTTCGCGGGACCGCCGAGTGCCTCGATGAGCCAGTTCAGCGGGCCGTTGGTCGGCGAGTAGATCATCTGCCACATCACGGCGACGACCACGGGCGGCATCGCCCACGGGATGAGGGCGAGCACGCGCGTGATCCCGCGGAAGCGCAGATCGGTGTTCAGCAGCAGCGCGAGGCACAGCCCGCCGATGACCTGGAGAGCCGTGACCGTCACGGCCCAGATCATGCCGATCCCGAAGGACTGCCAGAACTGCACGTCGGAGCCGAGGCTGATGAAGTTCTCGAACCCGATGAACTTCGCCTCGTTGTTGCGGGCGAGACGCGAGTCGGTGAAGGCCGTCGCGACGCCGATGAACAGCGGGACGACGCTCAGCGCGAGGATCGGAATGAGCGTGGGGACGACGAGGCCGATCGCCTCGTTGCGCCTGCTGCGCGCGAGGCCGCCCGGCTTACGCGGCGCGGCGACCGCGGGCGCGCTCATGCTACGGCTCCGACCGTCGATGCCCGGATGACGAGGGTGGCCTCGACCGTCTCCTTGCGCGGCGGGCGGCTCGGGTCGGCGAAGCGTTCGCTGAGCATCCGGGCCGCGATGCGGCCGCGGCGCTCGGACTGCAGCGACACCGAGGTGAGCGGCGGGCTGTAGAGGGCGGCGAGCTCGGTGTCGTCGATTCCGGTGACCGCGACGTCCTCGGGCACGCGCAGGCCCCGGCGACGCAGGGCGTCGATCGCGCCGATCGCGATGAGGTCGTTCGCACACACGATCGCGTCGATCGCGAGGCCCTCGTCGAGGGTCGCAGCGAGCAGTCGCTCGGCGGCCTCGACGCCGGCGCCGACGGTGAAGTCGAGGGCCGTCGTCTGCAGTTCGTCGGGGCGGGAGAGGGCGTGCCTCTGCACCGCCGCGACGAAACCTGCCCGGCGGGCGGCACCCGGGTTGGTGTTGCCGGGGCCGTGGATCATGCCGATGCGGGTGCGTCCGAGGTCGATGAGGTGGTCGACGACCATGCCCACCGCGACCGCGGAGTCGACGAAGACCGTATCGATGCCGAGTTCGGAGTGCAGGGTGCCGATCACGACGACCGGCACGACGGTGTCGGCGAGCGCTTGGCGCAGCGCGGGGGTGACCCTCAGCGGCGAGATGATGAGTCCGTCGCCCGCCCCGAGGCTGAGCATCCGCACCAGCTCGACGGTCTGGTCGGGCCGGCGGCCGGTCGCCGAGACGCTGATGCGGGTCGTCTCGCCGAGCTCCTGCTCGATCGCGCGCAGCATCTGCACGTAGTTCGGGTTGCCGATGTCGTCGACGGCGAACACCACCTGACGGTGGCCGCCGAGACGGAGCGATCGGGCGGTCGCATCGGGGAGGTATCCGATGCGCTTCGCTGCGGTACGGACCTTCCTGATCATCTCGGGACTCGCGGACCGTCCGGTCAGCGCCCGCGATGCCGAGGCGAGCGAGACGCCGGCGGCGGCTGCGACCTCGTGCAGTGTCGGCTTCGTTCCCATGGTTCTCCTCGTTGAGTGGAAACGTTTCCAGAGACCGATCGTGGAAACGTTTCCAAATCGACGCTGGTTGGGCTGCAGGAAATGTAGGCGCATGGCCTGCGGCTGTCAAGAGGTGATGGCGGATGCCGTGGCAGAGCGTCGTCGGATGCCGCGCGTCACACCTGTCCGCGCGCGGCGATGATGCTCTCGGCCCTCCCCCGCATCGCGGCGTCGACCATCTCCCCCGTGCTCAGCGTGGCGACTCCGCCGCGCGCGAGCGCGGCCAGCACCTCCTCGGCCCAGCTCACATCGGCCTCGGCCGGGGCGAACACCGCGGCGATCACTGCGAGCTGCGTCGGATGCACGGCCATGCGCCCCACCAGACCGAGCTCGGCGACACGACGCGTGTCGGCGGCGAGCCCGTCCAGATCCCGGATCGCCGGGTACACCGACGCCATGAGCGGCGGGAGTCCGGCCGCTCTGGCCGCATAGAGCGCGCACAGACGCGCATGATCGATCACCGGCTCACCACCGCCGAGCTCGCTGCGCAGGTCGCTGTCGCCGAGCGCCAACGCGGTGACCGCGGGATGCTCGGCGATCGACAACGCGTTCAGGACCCCCCGTGCCGATTCCAGCAGCGCGGTCAGCGGCCTCCCCGGAGCGAGCGCGGCCGCCCGCTCGACGTCGTCCACCGTCTCGACCTTCGGCAGACGGATGCCGACGACCGGCGGCAGTGCGGCGAGGGCCCGCAGTTCTGCATCGGCCCCGGCGTTCACCCGCACCTGCACCGCGGCATCCATCGGCGCACCCCCGAGCCGGGTGAGCACGGCGTCGAGCGCGGCTGCCTTGCGCTCGACCGACACCGCATCCTCGAGGTCGAACACGACCAGCTCTGCACCGCTGCGCTCTGCTGAGTCGAACCGGTCGGGGCGATCGCCGGGCACGTACAGACCGGTGCGGGGCATCAGACCGCTCCCGCGTCGCGCAGGTCGGCGATCTCGGCATCCCCGTATCCGGCATCGTGCAGCACCGCCTCCGTGTCCGCGCCGTGGGGACGCCCGGCCCAGCGGATCGATCCCGGTGTGCGCGACAGTCGGAACAGCACGTTCTGCATCGCCACGTCGCCCAGCTCATCGTCGGGCACACGCACGACCGTGCCCAGCGCCCGGTACTGCGGATCCTCGACCACGCCCCGGACGTCGTATACGGGGGCGATCGCTGCGGATGCCTCCTCGAAGGCGGCGATCACCTCGGCCGAGTCGTGCGCGCCGATCCAGCTCTGCACCGCGGCGTCGAGCTCATCGGCGTGCAGCGCCCGCTCGTGCCCCGACCCGAACCAGGGTTCCTCGATCAGCTCGGCACGTCCGACGACCCGCATCACGCGCTCGGCGATCGACTGCGAACTCGTCGACACCGCGAGCCACACGTCGTCGCGCGAGCGGTACACGTTCCGAGGGGCGTTGTTCACCGAGCGGTTGCCGGTGCGCGGCTGCACCAGACCGAGCTGGTCCCAGGCGGTGATCTGGCCACCCAGCAGCATGAGGATCGGCTCGATGATCGCCATGTCGACGACCTGGCCGTGACCGTCGCGCTCTGCTCCGCGCAGCGCGGCCATCACGGCGTACGAGGTGGCGAGTGCCGCGATGCCGTCGGCGAGGCCGAACGGCGGCAGCGTCGGCGGCCCATCGGGGTCGCCGGTGAGAGCCGCGAAACCGCTCATCGCCTCGGCGAGGCTGCCGAACCCCGGGCGCGCGGAGTAGGGTCCGAACTGCCCGAAGGCCGTGACCCTCGCGAGCACGAGGCGGGGGTTCGCCGCGAACAACTGCTCAGGCGACAGCCCCCAGCGCTCGAGCGTGCCCGGTCGGAAGTTCTCGATCATGACATCGGCATCGGCGACCAGACGCAGCAGCACCTCCGCTCCCGACGGCTGCCCCAGGTCGATCGTCGCAGTGCGCTTGTTGCGCCCCAGCGTCTTCCACCACAGGTTGACGCCGTCCTTCTGCGGGCCGTGGCCCCGAGACGCATCGGGCCTCCGCGGATGCTCGACCTTGATCACATCGGCACCGAAATCGCCGAGGAATGTCGCCGCGAGCGGCCCGGCGAATAGCGTCGACACATCGAGGACGCGCACCCCCTCGAGCGGAGGCGTTGGAAACGTTTTCAGATCTTCCTGGCCCGACACCGGGACATGATAGTCACAGCCGGAGCGTGGCGGCAGCCCCGCATCGACGGCCCGACCGAGACGCGGGTGTCGGCGCCTTTGCTAGCCTGTCACCCGTGGGAACAATAAACAGCGTGCCCGTGACGGGGCGCTTCTTCTTCACCTTCCGCGACCGCCGCGCCTGACGGCGCGCCCGCTCACGCTCGCAGAAGCGCGCCGTCCTCCGAGATCCTCTGCACCTCGGACGGGCGCTTTCGCGTACCCTCACGCCGCCTCCCGGGGTGCTCCACCGACATCAGGAGCACGCTCATGTCTCGTTCTCTGCACGGCGGCCGACACGAACTCGGCCAGAACTTCCTCACCCACACCCCCACCATCCGCACCGTCATGGCGCTCGTACGCGCCACCCACGGCCCCATCCTCGAGCTCGGCTCTGGCGACGGCGCCCTGACGCGGCATCTGGCGGCGACCGGCCGCACCCTCACGGCCATCGACATCGACGAGCACCGGGTGCGCCGGCTGCGCGCCGCCCTGCCCGACGTGGAGGTCGTGCATGCGGATGCACTGCGGCATCCGGTGCGCACACCCACGGTGGTCGGCAATGTGCCGTTCCACCTCACGACCCCGATCCTGCGGCGGCTCCTCGCCGAGCCGCGGTGGGAGGAGGCGATCCTGATCACGCAGTGGGAGGTCGCCCGCAAACGAGCGGGCATCGGCGGCCACACCCTGATGACCGCGCAGCAGGCGCCGTGGTTCACCTTCGGCCTGCACGGCCGGGTGCCGAGCTGGGGATTCTCGCCGCGCCCGAGCGTCGACGGCGGCATCCTCACCATCACGCGCCGCGGGTCACCACTCGTGCCGCACGCCGATCGACGCGCCTACGAGGCGTTCGTCCGCGCGGTCTTCTCGGGTCGCGGCGGTCGGCTCGACCGCATCGTTCAGGGTGCAGCGCGCGTCGACAGGGCGGCAGCGGCCGCCGCCGTCGCGCGAGTGGAGGCCACGCGCGCGTTGCCCCGCGACCTCGACGCGCGCCAATGGGCATCACTGTGGCACGCCCTGCGGCGGTGACTCAGCCGAGGACGGGAGGAACCTCGGACCACAGCATCCGCTCGTCCGCCGACGGGGCCGCGGGGATGCGCCCCGCCCCGTCGGGCTCGGGGATGGCCGCCAGCAGCGCACGCGTGTAGGGATGCTGCGGCTGCGCCCACAGCGCATCCGTGCGGCCCGACTCGAGCACCCGGCCGGCGAACATCACGAACGTGCGATCGGCGATGCGCCGCACGACCGCGAGGTCGTGCGAGATGAACAGCATCCCCGCTCCCGCTTCGGCGACCAGGTCGCGCATGAGCCCGGCGACGCTGGTCTGCGTCGAGGCGTCGAGCGCCGAGATCGGCTCGTCGGCCACGAGCAGCGACGGGCGGGCGGCGAGTGCGCGCGCGATCGCGATGCGCTGCTTCTGCCCTCCCGAGAACTGGTGCGGGAACCGCGAGGTCGCCGCGGTCGGCAGTCCGACCTTCTCGAGCCACTCCTCGGGCGTCGAGCCCTCGGCTCCGCGCGCCCGCGCCGTGGCGATGCCGTCGGCGATCTGGTCACCGATGCGGCGCCGCGGGTTCAGCGACGTCGACGGGTCCTGGAACACCATCTGGATGCCGGTGAGCGCGAGCGGGCGGCGGCGGATGCCGAGCGGCGCCACCGGCGCGCCGCGGAACAGCACCGTGCCGCCGGCGGTCTTCTCGATGCCGACGACCGCGCGGGCGAGGCTCGACTTGCCGCTGCCGGACTCGCCGACCAGCGCGACGGTCTCGCCCGCGCCGACGCTCAGCGACACCCCGTCGACCGCCACCACCGGCGGGTTCCCGGGGTAGCGGACGACGACATCGCTCGCCTCGAGGACCGAAGCCTCACTCATGGTCGTCCTCCTCGAGTCGGGATCCGGGCAGCGCTGCGAGCAGCATCCGGGTGTAGTCGTGCTGCGGGTCGCGGAACAGCGTCTCGCGATCCGCGTGCTCGACGATCAGGCCGTCCTTCATCACGGCCACCTCGTCGGCGATCGCGCTCATGACGCCCAGGTCATGAGTGACGAGAAGCACGGCGAGCCGGCGCTCGGTGGCGAGATCGCGCAGCAGCCGCAGGATGCCGGCCTGCACGGTCACGTCGAGCGCCGTGGTCGGCTCGTCCGCCAGCAGCACCTCGGGATCGCAGGCGAGGGCGCACGCGATCGCGATGCGCTGCCGTTGACCGCCCGAAAACTGGTGCGGGTAGCGCTTCAGCGCGTCGGCCGGGTTCGGCACCTGCACCGTCTCGAGCAGCTCGATCGCCCGGGCGCGTGCCGCCTCGCCGCGCAGGCCGAGGTGCACGCGCATGTGGTCGGTGAGCTGGCGGCCGACCGGCAGCTGCGGGTGCAGCGAGGCCGACGGGTCCTGGAAGACCATGGCGACGCGGCGTCCGCGGATGCGGTTGAGACCGCGGCGTCCGAGCCCGACGAGCTCGTCGTCGCCGAGCCGGATCGAGCCGCCGGTCTTCGCCTGCCGCGGCAGCAGACCCAGAACGGCGAGCGAGGTGAGGGTCTTGCCCGATCCGGACTCACCGGCCAGACCGTGGATGCGGCCGGCCTCGAGGTCGAGCGAGACGCCCCGCACGAGCGGGCGACCGATGTCGATGGTCAGATCCCGGATGCTCAGCGCGGTCGGGCCCTGCGCGGTGCTGCCGGTGGCGGTCATGCGACGACCCCCTTCGCATCTGCCTGGTGCTCCGCCTGCTTCTCGTGCGTCATCTCCGCAGTCGGATCCAGCACATCGCGCATCGCGTCGCCGAGGAAGTTGAAGGCCAGCACCACGGTGAGGATCGCGAGCCCCGGGAAGACTCCCAGCCACCAGGCGTCGAAGTTCTGGATCGCCGCCGAGATCATCGACCCCCACTCAGCCGTGGGCGGCTGCGCGCCGAGGCCGAGGAACGACAGTCCGGAGAGCAGCAGGATCGCCGCACCGATGTCGAGTGTGGCCAGCACGAGCACGGGACCGGCGATGTTGGGCAGGATGTCGACGAACAGCGTGCGAACGGGCGAGTGGCCGAGCAGACGCCCCGCGATGACGTAGTTCTGACCACGCAGACCGAGCACGATGCTGCGGGTGACCCGGGAGTACTGCGGCCACGACACGACGATCGCCGCGATCACGGCGTTGAACAGCGACGGTCCGAGCGACGCCGCCACGACCATCGCGAGGATGACGGTCGGGAAAGCCATGAACAGATCGGTGATGCGCATGAGCGTCTCGTCGACCCAGCCGCCGAAGTAGCCGGCGAGCGCGCCGATGACCGTGCCGATGACGAGCGCGGCGATCACGAGCGAGAGCGCCAGCGGCAGGCTCACGGTCGCTCCGGTCATCAGGCGCGAGAAGATGTCGCGGCCGTTGCCGTCGGTGCCGAGCAGGGTGTCGATGCCCGGCGGCTGCAGTCGCGGCAGCTTCTGCGCGTTCGGGTCGAAGGGGACCCACCATTGGGCAGTGAAGGCGATGACGACCCACGCGAGGGCGATGACCGTGCCGATCACTCCCAGCGGGGTGCGCCATGCGCGCGGCCAGCGGAACCGGAATCGCCAGGGACCTGATGCCGAGTCGATGCGGCTCATGCGATCCTCACTCTCGGGTCCAGGACGCCGTAGAGCAGGTCGACGACGAAGTTGATGACGAGGTAGATGATGCCGACGACGAGGCCGACGCCCATGATGCCGGGCAGGTCCAGATTCGCGGCCGAGTTGTACGCGTAGGTTCCCAGCCCCGGCCAGGCGAACACCGACTCGACGAGCACGGTTCCCGACAGCAGCGAGCCGAACGCGACGCCGACGACCGTGAGGATCGGCAGCGACGCACCGCGCAGCACGTAGTCGAGGATGACGCGCAGCGAGGGCAGACCCTTTGCACGTGCGGCCCTGACGTAGTCGCTGCCGAGCACCTCGAGCACCGAGGTGCGGATGAACCGGGTGAGCAGACCGATCGTCACGAGCGACAGCACCATGACCGGGAGCGCGAGGTGGGCGAGGGCGTCGAAGTAGCCGACCCCGTCACCGTTCAGCAGATAGTCGATCGTGTACATGCCGGTGACGCGCGGCGGCGGGGTGATCGCCGGCGAGATGCGCCCAGAGCCCGGCGCGATGCGCAGCTGCAGGAAGAAGATGTAGAAGCTGACCAGGGCGAGCCAGAACGTGGGCACGCTGAGGCCGACGAGCGTGACGACCCTGATCACCTGGTCGGTGACGAGCCCCCGGCGGTATGCCGCGAGCGTGCCGAGCACGACGCTCACGGCGAGGCTGAGGATGATCGCGGCGATCGCGATCTCGATCGTCGCGGGCACCGCGGTGGCGAGGTCGCTGGTGACCGGGCGTCCGGTCACCAGCGACGTGCCGAGGTCTCCACGCAGGAGGCTCCCCATGTAGATGAAGTACTGGACGATCAGCGGCTGATCGAGCCCGTGCTCCCGGATGAACGCATCGCGCGTCGCCGGGTTCTGGGATGCTCCCTCACCGAGCGCCGCCGACACGGGGTCGCCCGGCACGAGGTTCGTGAGCGCGAAGGTCACGATCGTGACCCCGATCAGCAGGAGCAGCGAGGTGCCGAGCCTGCGCATCAGGTACCCGAGCAGCGGGGACCTGCGTCTGCGGGCCTGGCTCCGCACCGCCACCGTCGTCACGAGAGACCTCAGCCCGCGGGAGTGATCTCGGCGATGTCCATCTCCCACACCGAGTTGTACACGGCGCCGGTGACGGAGTCGGCCGACGAGATGTTGCGGCCGGGCACGATGAGCGGCACGAACGGACCCTGCTCCTGCATGGCCTCGGCGAACGAGGTGAACGCGGCGGTGCGGGCGTCGGCATCCGTCGCGCTGGCGGCCTCGGCGGCGATGCCCGCGATCTCGGGGTTCGCCTCGGCGGCCCAGCCGGCGCGGAGTCCGACCTTCAGGCCGGGCGCGAAGGGCAGGAAGTTCGCGGAGTCCGCGTAGTCCGGTCCCCAGAACCACAGGCCGAAGCCCTCGGTGCCGTTGACATACGCGTCGAGCTCGGTCGCGAACGGCTGCGGGGCGAGTTCGACGGTGATGCCGGCATCCGCCAGCTGCGACTGGATGCGCTCCGCGAGCGGGGTGAACTCCACGCCGCCGACCGGGTAGTCGTTCGGGAACTGCAGCTTCAGCGTCTGACCGGTGTAGCCGGCCTCGGCGAGCGCCGCCTTGGCCTTCTCGGCATCCGGCTCGACACCCGTCTCGAGCGCGCCCTCGAATCCGGGCGGGATGACGCCGGTCGCCTGCACCGCGCCGGAGCCGGCGAGCTCCAGCAGCGCGTCGTAGTCGAGCGAGTACCGGATCGCCTCGGCGATCTTCACGTTCGCGAGGTCTCCGGCGACCGCCGACGACTGGTTCAGCAGCAGGAAGATCGTCTGGCCGGAGGGCACCGAGTCCACCGTGATGCCGTCGCCGATGCCGGCGACCTGGTCGCCGTTCAGGTCCATCGCGACGGTCGAGTCGCCGCCCTTGAGGTTGGCGAGCTGGGTCGCGCTCTCGGGCACGTTGCGCACGACGACGCGGCCGAAGCCGGCCTTCTCGTCGCCGTTGTACTCGTCGTTCTTGGTAAGTACGACCTGTGAGCTGAGGTCGAGCGTGTCGAGGACGTAGGGGCCGGAGCCGGCGGATGCGCCGTCGAGGTACTTCTGCGCGGAGTCGGAGCCGTCGGTCGCGCCGCCGTTCTCGATGACGACGTCGGAGTTGACGATGCCGAGCGCGGGGTTCGCGAGGATCGCGGGCAGCTGCAGGATCGGGGTCTCCGAGCTGATCGTCACGGTCTTGTCGTCGACCTCGGTGATCGTGAGGCCGCCGAGCAGGAAGTTGGGCTTCGCGTCTTCCATGCCCTGGATGCGCTGCAGCGTGAAGACGACGTCCTTCGCCTCGATCGGCGACCCGTCGGAGAACACCCGGTCGCCCTCGAGCGTGAAGGTGAACTCGGTGGCCGTGTCGTTCTGCTCCCACGAGGCGAGACCGGGAACCGGGGTGGAGACGTCGGAGCCCTCGAAGTCGACGAGGGTCTCGTAGAGCGCCTTCGCGATCATGTTGCCGGTCGGGTCGTAGGTGTGACCGGGGTCGCCGGTCTCGATCGAGAACGCGGTGTCGATGACGAGGGAGTCGCCGGCCGAGGAGCCGCCTCCGCCGTTCGCGGAGTTGCCGCCGGAGCAGCCGGCGAGGGCCAGGAGCGAGACGGCTCCCAGAGCGATGAACGAGGTGCTGCGACGCGACACCATGACGGCCTCCAAAGACGAGGAAGATATATCGGGAAGATCATCCAGATGGACGACCGTGATCAGATTCCCATGATGAGCGACGATCTGTCTATCGCTAGTGCGTAACGGTCCCGTAAACTGATCTTCGAATCGCCCGAAAGGTGAAATATGTCCAGCCGCGACATCGATGAGCCGACACAATCTGGACGAAAAGGCATGCCTCTGGACGATGTCGCGTACAGAATTCTCGACGCGCTCCGCGAGAACGGACGCATCTCGATCGCCGCGCTCGCAGAGAAGGTCGGGATCTCCCGCGCCAACGCCTACACGCGGGTCGAATCCCTCGTGCAGGACGGGGTGATCACGGGCTTCAGCGCGCGCGTCGACCCGGCCAAGGCCGGTCTCTCGATCGCCGCGCTCGTGTTCGTGACGGTCATGCCGCAGGCATGGGAGTCGTTCCGCGAACGTGTGCGCGAGATGCCCGACGTCGAATGGTGCGCGATCACGACCGGCGAGCACGACGCGATGCTGCTGATCCGCGCGGTCGACGTCAGCGGCGTGCACGAGTTCTCGACGAGCGTCATCGCACAGCTGCCCGAGGTGCGGACCGTGGTGAGCGTTGTCGTGCTCGACGAGGTGGTCCGACGCTCGTTCCTGCTGCCCGTCGATCTTCCGGAACGCCGTGCAGGGGCGCCGCTGGGGATGACCCGGTGGACGCCGGCCTCACCCGGTCGCGACGCGCTTCCCCCGCGCTGAGCGGCTCCGAGCTCGCTAGGCGATCTCCTCGCACACGCTCAGCTGCGGCAGCCCGTGCATCTCGTAGTGCTCCACCAGCCGCACCCGGCCGTCCTCGGTGAGCTCGAGCTCGCTCTCGCCGTCGCCCGTGACCACGGATCCGTCCGCGACGAGCACGTGCACGAACGACACCCAGATCGTGTCTCCGGTGCGGGTGCCGACGAAACGGCCGAAGGTGACGGTGTCGCCCGAGTACTCGCCCCAGATCGCCCCGTCCCGCTCCTGGTACAGGAACTCGCTGGGCGCATCCGGGTCGACCGTCGAGGTGGTCGAGGAGATCATCCGGAAACGGCGGCCATCGAGGGAGGGGATGCTCATGATCTCGATTATGGACGATCCGCTCGAGCCGCCCATTCCGCGGCGAGCATCCCGTACTCGAGCATGGTCGCCCACTCCCCCTTGAACCAGCTGCTCTCGACGAGACGCGCCTCCCGCCGGAAGCCGAGCCGTTCGACCACGCCGACCGACGCCGTGTTGCGCTCGTCGATGCGCGCCGTGATCCGGTGCAGTCCCAGCCCGTCGAAGCCGAGATCGAGCAGGGCGGCGACGGCCTCGGTCGCGTATCCGCGCCCGGCGAAGGCCGGGTCGAGGATGTACCCGACCTCGCCCGCGCGATCACGCTCGCTGCGCCAGAACAGCACGACGTCGCCGACCAGCCGGCCCGTGCCCTGCTCCTCCACCCCGAGGCAGACCGCGTCGCCCTCGGCGGTGAAGACCGACCCCGCCCACGTCGTGCGCAACCGCTCGCGGATGTCCTCGATCGACAGCACCCCGTACGGCACGAACCGCACGTTCTCGGCATCCGACTTGTAGGCGAGCATGGGCTCGGCATCCGCATCGCCGAGCGGGCGCAGCAGAAGCCGCGCGGTGCGGAGGGGGTACTCGGGCGACAGCATCCGCGTCACTCGAGGTCGAGCGAGAGCAGACCCGGGGTGCGGCCGGTCTCGCAGGTGATCGTCACGAATGCCTGGGTCATGGCGACAGTCTGCCGCACGGGTAGCGTGGTCGCATGGAGTGGATGGGGGATCCGTCTGTCGGATCGTGGCTGGTGGACCGGATCGACAGCTTCTTCGGGGCGAGCATGCACGGCGTCGTGCCGCGCGGATACGAGGCCTATGCGAGGGTGTTCCACCCGGCGAGCGTGCGCTCTCTGCCCGGCGGCGCGGTCCCGACCGCGCACGAATGGGAGCGGATGCCGGCCGCCGAGCAGCAGCGGCTGATCGATCTGTTCGAGGAACACCCTGCGACCTGGGCCGACGTGGCCGCCGCGTTCCGCACGAGCCTGCACCCGCTCGCGCAGTGGCAGAGCCTGGTCCGCACGCCCGCGGGCGAGGACTGGCGCACACGACTCTCCCCGGACGGACGCGAGTTCACGTCTCCCGACGAGGGCCAGCTGCCCGCCGGACTGCTGGCGGTGGTCTCCGGGCATCTCGCCGCGCACACCCGCACACCGGATGCCGGGATCGCCGCGCTCTGGGACGGCTGGGGCGGTCTCACCGGCGGTCTGGGTCACGCACCGAACACGCTGTCTTTCGGACTCGGCGGTGACCCGCACCACGAGGCGATGCTCGGGCGCAGCATCCACGATCCGCTGAACACCGCGTTCCGCAAGCCGACCTGGCAGGAAGGCATCCTGTCGCGGGAGATCTCCGAGGGACCCCGCCTCGAACTGCCCGACCGTGCCCACGTGCTGTTCGCTGCCGCACCCCGGGAGTTCGCCGACCCCGGGTGGGTTCTGCGCGCGCCGTGGCGCGACCTGCCGGCCGAGGCGCACGGCTTCGCGCCGAGCGCGCTGAGCCCCAGCATCCTCTGGCCCGAGGACCGGGCGTGGACCCTCGTCACCGAGGTCGACTTCGACTCGACCGTGGTCGCGGGAACAGCCGCCCTGATCGCGGAGCTCTGCGCCGACGACAGGCTCGAAGCGCTCCCGATCCCGGCAGACGCCGACCTCGGCTGGGACGCCGACACCATCAATCGATGAGCACGCCGCACGGTCCGTCGTTCGACGCCCGCCCACTCACCGACCCCGTCGACCCGAAGGCGGTGACCGCATTCGCCGCCGGGCTACGCAGCCGGCGAACCGTATCCAGAAGCTCCCAGGTGTTCTCGGTCATCGGGCTGGTGGTTCTGGTCGCTCTGCTCCTGATGGCCTTCGGCGTGATGCTGACGCCGTGGGTGTCCCGCAACGCGGCCCGCGCGGAGTCACTGCTCACGCCGATCGTCGTCGGCGCCGTGATCCTGGCGGCGGCCGTCGGAGTCGTCGGCGTCGTGCGCTGGCGGGCGGCGCGGATCCGTCGGTGGCGACTCGGGCGCTTCGCCGAGGTGAACGGCTTCCAGTACACCGAGCGCATGCACCTCCCGAATCTGCCGGGGATGATCTTCGACATCGGCACCTCTCGCGAGGCGACCGACATCATCGCCGGCAGTCGCCCCCGGCACGTCGAGTTCGGGAACTACGAGTACACGGTCAAGCGGGGCAAGAGCTCGACGACCTATCGCTGGGGGTACGTCGCGGTGAAGCTCAGCGCCCCACTGCCGCACATCGTGCTCGATGCGAAGGGCAACAACGGTTTCGGCAGCAACCTGCCGGTCTCTTTCCGTGGCGTGCAGCGGCTGTCTCTCGAGGGCGACTTCAACGAGTACTTCGAGCTCTACTGCCCGCGAGGATACGAGCGCGACGCGCTCTATCTGTTCACTCCCGATGTCATGGCGAGATTCATCGACAACAGTGCCGAGCTCGACGTCGAGATCGTCGACGGCTGGATGTTCCTCTACACCCGTCGCCGGGTGTCGACCCTGGACCCCGCCACCTGGGCCTGGCTGTTCGGCGTCGTCGGAGCGTTGAACGCCAAGGCCGACCAGTGGGCGCGGTGGCGCGACGACCGCCTGCTCCTGGAGCGGGAACGGAACGAGGACTCCACCACACGGGTCGAGCGTTCCTCGGCGTACGCGCCCGTCGACGATGTCCTGATCACTCCCCCGCCCGGGGTCGCGCGGGAAGGACGTCGGTTGAGACGGAGACCTCGGTGGATCGGCCTGGTCGCGGGGGTGATCGCCGTGTTGATCTTCGGATGGATGCGCATGGCGGGAATCCGCTGAGCGTCCGAGGGGTTCATGTAGGGGTGGGTGCCGTGTGGGGAACAGCTTCCCACCCCCATCCCCCCTCGGGACCGGCGAAGGCTCGCGCCCTCTCCGCATGGCGGTATGACCCGCTCTCGCGTGCTCTCGGCTGGGGACCGATCCGCACGCGGACGAGATGAATATATCGATACGAAGGTTGCACGGAGTTGCACGCGGGGTTACACCGCGTGACGCGGCCTGGAACGCCACCCCTGCTGCATGCAAGAGAATGGAAGATGATGTCCGCACACGAAGAGCACGACGCCTGGAAGTCCGCCCGCGCCACCGCCGTCACCGGCCCTGAAGGCAACCTCGCCCTTGTGGAGACGCGCTGGACCGGAGCCGCGCCCGACATCGCCGCCGAGCAGAGCGCGGCGGCCGAGACCGTGCGGATCACCCCCATCCAGCGCAAGGACATCGACTCGGGCGAGACCGAGCATGGCCTGCGGGTCTGGGATGCCGATGCCCCGGCGATCCGCGCCTTCGATCGCATCGACACCTACGAGTACGACCCCGCGTGGGTGCTCGAGGGCCGGTTCACCCCGATCGACGGGGCCCGCACCGTGCCGTTCGAGCACATCCGCGACAACGGCGGCACCCGCGACCTCGCCGTTCCGGGCGACATCCACCTCGAGCTCGACGGCCGGGAATACACCCTCGCCGCGTTCGACGACGGTGGGACGCTGCTGCTCGTCTTCGGCGATGAGACCAACGGCTCCGAGACCTACGGATCCGGCCGCTTCCTCTTCGTCGAGCTGCGCGACGACGCGGGGTCGGTCGTGCTCGACTTCAACCGCGCATTCGTGCCGCCGTGCGGTTTCTCGGCCCAGTACAACTGCCCACTCCCGCCGGCATCCAACCGCTTCCCCCTGCCGATCCGAGCAGGCGAGAAGAACGTCGTCTTCACCGGCGGCTTCGACATCTACGCGGCCTGATCCCCGCCCTCTCACCCTGGAGAACACATGAGATCCCCCCGCCTTCTCGGTGCCCTCGGCGCCGTCGCGACCGTCGCCCTCGTGGCCGGCTGCGCCTCGGGCACCGCCGAGAGCACCGATAGCTCGGACGCCACGATCGCGATCGGCTCGCTCTACGAGCCGACCAACCTCAGCAACACGCAGGGCGGTGGCCAGGGCGTGACCGAGGCCCTGACCGGCAACGTCTATGAGGGCCTGTACCGCCTGAGCGACGACGGCGAGGTCGAGCCGCTGCTCGCGACCGACGCCGAGGTGTCGGACGACGGCCTCACCTACACGATCTCGCTGCGGGACGACGTGACCTTCCACTCGGGTGACCCGCTGACCTCGGCCGACGTGAAGGCGAGCATCGAGCAGGTCACCTCGGAGGACTCGGTCTCGGCCCGCAAGTCGAGTTTCTCGGTGATCTCCGACATCGCGACCCCCGACGACTCCACGGTCGTGTTCACGCTCTCCGAGCGCTCGATCTCGTTCCTCTACAACCTCAGCTACGTGTGGATCGTGAACGATGAGGCCACCGACCTGACCGAGTCCGAGGACGGCACCGGCCCGTACACGCTCGACGAGTGGAAGAAGGGCTCGACCCTGACCCTCGAGCGCTGGGACGACTACTGGGGCGAGCCGGCGAAGAACGCCGAGGTCGTCTTCACGTACTTCACCGACGCGACGGCCGAGAACAACGCGCTGCTCACGGGTGAGATCGACGTCATCACGAGCGTGCAGAGCCCCGACTCGCTCGAGCAGTTCACGGGCGACGACTACGTGATCAGCGAGGGCACGTCGACCACGAAGGAGCTGCTCGCGTTCAACGACCGCGTCGCGCCCTTCGACAACGCCCTGGTGCGCAAGGCGGTCTACTCCGCAATCGACACGAAGAAGCTCCTCGAGTCGATCTGGGGCGACTACGGCACGCTCATCGGCTCGATGGTGCCGCCGACCGACCCCTGGTACGAGGACCTCACCGACGTGAACCCGTACGACGTCGAGCTCGCGAAGCAGCAGCTCGCCGAGGCGGGCTACGCCGACGGGTTCACCTTCACGCTCGACACCCCCAGCTACGACCCTCACCCGGCTGTCGCCGAGTTCCTGCAGTCGCAGCTCGCCGAGGTCGGCATCACGGTGGAGATCAACACGATCAGCGCCGACGAGTGGTACACGAAGGTCTACAAGGAGCGCGACTTCGAGGCGACGCTGCAGGAGCACGTGAACGACCGCGACGTGGTCTGGTACGGCAACCCCGACTTCTACTGGGGCTATGACAACGCCGACGTGCAGCAGTGGGTCTCGGAGGCCGAGCAGGCCGCCTCGGTCGACGAGCAGACCGAGCTGCTGAAGAAGGTCAACGAGCAGATCGCGCAGGATGCCGCGAGCGTATGGTTGTACCTGTATCCGCAGATCGTGGTCGCCTCCAGCGACCTCAGCGGATACCCGGTCAACGGGCTGAACTCGCAGTTCTTCGCCTACGACATCGTCAAGTCCTGACGATGCACGAAGGGGGATGCCGTGAGTCGGCATCCCCCTTCGTCATTCCCCGACCTCGCCTCGACCTCGCTTTCTGAGACATGCCCGCTTATCTGCTCCGCCGCTTCGGCTTCCTCGTGGTGTCGCTCGTGGTCGCGATGATCGCGATCTTCGTGCTGCTGCGACTGCTGCCAGGCGACCCCGCGAACGCGCTGCTCTCGGTCAACGCCACTGAGGAGCAGATCGCTGCGGCCCGCGCCCAGGTCGGCTCCGACCAGCCCCTGCTGCAGCAGTTCGCGACCTGGGCCGGCCAACTGCTCCGCTTCGATCTGGGCGAGTCGTTCCTCAGCTCCCGGCCGATCGGCCCCGACATCGCCGACCGCCTGGCCGTCACGCTGCCGCTCACCCTCATCGCGTTCCTCGGGGCGCTGCTGGTGTCGCTCGTGATCGGCATCACCGCCGCCGTGAAGGCCGACCGCTGGTACGGGGTCGCGCTCTCCGGCTTCGCGCAGCTCGGCGTCGCCGTGCCGGTCTTCTGGGTCGGAGTCGTGCTCGTGTGGATCTTCGCCCTGGGCCTCGGCATCCTGCCGTCGGGCGGTTTCCCCCGCGACGACTGGGAGGACCCGGCCGACGCCCTGCGCTCGCTCACCCTTCCCGTCATCACGATCGTGATCGTCATGAGCGCGTCACTGAGCCGCTACGTGCGCTCGGCCACCCTCGATGTGATCGGCAGCGACTACCTGCGCACGGCGCGCGCCGGCGGCTCGGGCATGGCCGAGGCGCTGCTGCGGCATGGCGTGCGCAACGGCGCGGTTCCTGTGGTCGCGGTGCTCGGCATCGAGCTGTCGACGACACTGCTCGGCGCGGTCGTCGTCGAGAGCGTCTTCACCCTGCCGGGACTCGGCAGCCTGCTGCTGTCGGCCATCGAGCAGCATGACTTCCAGGTCATCCAGGGCGTCCTCGTCGTCAGCACACTGTTCGTGCTGCTCGTCGGGTTCGTCGCCGACATCGCGCAGCGGCTCATCGATCCGCGGTTGCGCACGAGTGTCTCGGGGAACCGATGAGCGGCGTCGCCGAACAGGTCATCACGGACGCCGCCGCGACGCGGCGCCGTCCGAAGGCGACCCTCGTGATCGGCCTGGTGCTCACCGGGATCATCGTCGTCATCGCCGTGGTCTCGCTGTTCTGGCTGCCCTACCCGCTGACGGACATCAGCGGTGGCCGGCTCGACACGCCGAGCGCTGCGCATCCGCTGGGCACCGATCGGCTCGGCCGCGACTTGCTGTCGCAGCTGATGGTCGGGGCGCGCATCGCACTCGTGGTCGGAACCTGCTCGGTCGCCCTGGCCGCCGTGCTCGGCATCCTCATCGGTCTGATCGCCGCGTTCGCCCGCCCCTGGATCGACGACACGCTCTCGGCCGGACTCGACGTCGTGATCGCGTTCCCCGTGCTGCTGCTGGCGATGCTCGTCGTCGCGATCCAGGGAGCGTCACTGTGGTCGGCCATCCTCGCTATCGGCCTCGCGATGTCGGCCGTCGTCGCGCGACTCACCCGCATCCTCACCCGGCGAGTGCTGCAGGAGCAGTACGTCACGGCCGCCCGCACGAGCGGCACCTCGCTGCTCGGCGTCATCGGCCTGCACGTGCTGCCCAACATCGCACCCACCCTCGCCGTGAGCCTGGCACTGCAGTTCGGCGCGGCGGTGCTCGCCGAGGCGAGCCTGTCGTACCTCGGCCTGGGCGCGCCGCCGCCCGGCGCGTCATGGGGACGGATGCTGCAGGAGGCTCAGGGGACCGTGCTCGCGGCACCCGTGGGCGCGATCGCCCCCGGCATCGCGATCATCGCGCTCGTGGTGGGCGTGAACTTCCTCGCCGACGGTCTGCGCGATCTCGCCGACCCCACACGGCGGAGGTCACGATGAGCATCCTCGAGGTCTCTGCGCTCACGGTGCGTTCCGACTCGGGCGCCCTGGTTCGCGACGTGTCGTTCACGGTCGCACCCGGGGAGCGGCTCGGCCTGATCGGCGAGTCGGGGTCGGGCAAGTCGCTCACCTCGCTCGCGGTGACCGGACTGCTGCCGCCCTCGCTCACGGCATCCGGATCGGTGCTGCTCGACGGCCACCAGGTCGTCGGCGCACGCGATGCCGAGCTGCGGCCGCTGCGCGGCCCGGTCGCGCAGATCGTGTTCCAGGAGCCGCTCACCGCCCTGGACCCGCTGATGACGGTAGGACGGCAGATCGCCGAGCCGCTGCGGCGGCATCTCGGGCTGCGGGGCGATGCGCTGCGCTCGGCCGTCGCCTCCGCGCTGGACGAGGTGGCGCTTCCGGAACCGCGGATCTCGTCGTCGTATCCGCATCAGCTGTCGGGCGGCCAGCGTCAGCGCGTCGCGATCGCGATCGCCCTGGCCGCGCAGCCGCGGCTGCTGATCGCCGACGAGCCGACCACGGCCCTCGACGTGACCGTGCAGGCCGGCGTGCTGGCCCTGCTGGAGCGCCTCGTCGCCGAGCGCGGCATGGCGCTGCTGTTCATCAGCCATGACCTCGCGGTCGTGTCGCGCATGGTCGACCGCATCGTCGTGCTGCGCGACGGCCTCGTCGTGGAGTCGGGGCCGGTCGCGCAGGTGCTGAAGTCGCCGACCGAGGACTACACCCGGATGCTCGTGGTCAGCGCCCGTGCGCTCGACAGATTCCTCGACGCGCCGGCGGGGTCGGCCTCCGATGGGGAGGTCGGCTGATGGCGTTGCTGGGACTGCGCGCAGCAGGGTTCTCGTACGGCTCGCAGCGGGTGCTCGATGATGTCTCGCTCTCGGTCGACGAGGGCTCGTCTCTGGGCCTCGTCGGCGAGTCGGGCGCGGGGAAGTCGACGATCCTGCGGCTGCTGCTGGGTCTCGCCCGCCCCGACGAGGGCGAGGTGCTGTTCGACGGCGCGCCGCTGCACCCCGCCTCTGGGTCGCTGAGCCTGCCGAAGCGCCGCGTGCTGATGCGGCGCTTCCGCGCGAGCGTGCAGCCGGTGTTCCAGGATCCCTACTCGTCCCTCGACCCCCGACAGCGGATCGACCGGATCATCGGCGAACCGCTGCGGTCGCTGCGGCTCGCGAGCGGTGCCGACGCGCAGCAGCGCATCGCCGCAGCTCTCGAGTCGGTGGGGCTGCCGGCCGACACGGCGCGGCGTTATCCGCACGAGTTCTCGGGCGGCCAGCGTCAGCGCATCGCGATCGCCCGAGCCGTCGTCTCACACCCGCGTGTACTGCTGGCCGATGAGCCGGTGAGCGCGCTCGACGTGTCGACCCGTGTGCAGGTGCTCGAGCTGCTGGACTCGCTGCGACGCGACCACGGGCTGTCGCTCATCATGGTCTCGCACGACCTCACCGCGATCGCCTCCGCCTGCGACCGCACCGTGGTGCTGCAGAACGGCCGCGTGGTCGAGGAGGGCACGACCGCGTCGGTGCTGCATTCCCCGCGCGAGGCCTACACGCGTGCGCTCGTCGACGCCGTCCCGCGGCTGCCCTGAGACGCCTTCCGGATCACGGCGAGCCGACTGGCGCCGGCGGGCGGTAGGCGTCACGCCGATGACGCGTGCGCACCACGACCAGCCGGTCTGGTTCCACGAGGAAGAACAGCACCCGGTAGTCGCCGCGGCGTGCGGAACGAAGACCCTCGAAGTCCCCCTGCAGCGGCTTGCTCATCCGCAACGGGTTCGCCGGAAGGGTGAAGACGGAGAACTCGACGATCGCCTGGGCGATCTTCTGCGGGAGCCGGTCGAGGTCGCGCCATGCAGAATCCGCGAACGAGACGGCCCAGGTCACCGGGGACGGATCCCGTATCGCGTCAGCGTCTCCTCTGCGCTATGCAGAGTGCCTGCTGCATCCTGAGTCCGGGCCTCATCGACGTCCTCGGCGGTTCCGGGCTGGGACAACCAGAACAGGGTCTCGTAGAGGGAGTCGAGAGCATCCTTACTGACCAGAACCGCGGCGCTGCGCCCGTGCCGCGTGATCTCGATCGTCTCGTGCTCGCGCTCCACCTGATCGACGAGTCGCGAGAGCTGGTCCTTCGCTTCACTCAACGGAACAGTCTGCATGGGGAAATTCTAGCCTGAAATCTGGCCAGATCAAGGGCTGCCGCCGATGCGAGGTGCATACGTCGACCCGGGAGGCGCACGCGAACGGCGGGTCAGACGAGCCCGAAGTACTCCAGCTCCGCGTCGTTCAGCATCCGACTCCGTATCAGGAATCGCATGCCTGTCGGGCCTTCGACGCTGAACCCGGCACCGCGCCCCAGGACCACATCGACCGTGAGGTGCGTGTACTTCCAGTACTCGAACTGCGACTCGGACATGTACATCTCGACCGGCGTCTCGAGCCCCACATCGAGAGTGCCGAGGAGCACGTCGCCCGGACCGGTGAGGAACATCCCCACCGGATAGCACATGGGCGCAGAGCCGTCGCAGCATCCGCCCGACTGGTGGAACATGAGCGGGCCGTGTTGCGCCGTGAGATCACGGACGAGGGATGCCGCGGCATCCGTCACGTCGATGCGCTGGTAGGTGCCGATGCCGACCATGGTGACTCCTTTCGGGAGCTGTGCGCCCTTCGTCTCGCTCCGCTCGCTCAGGGACCGGATCGTGAACCGGTCCCTGAGCGAGGAGCGCCAGCGACGAGACGAAGGGCCCCCGACGTCTGACTCAGAAGAAGCCCATCGGCCCTTCGGCGTACGAGACCAGGAGGTTCTTGGTCTGCTGGTAGTGGTCGAGCATCATCTTGTGGTTCTCGCGGCCGACGCCCGACTGCTTGTACCCGCCGAAGGCGGCGTGCGCCGGGTATTGATGGTAGGTGTTCGTCCACACGCGCCCGGCCTCGATCGCCCGTCCTGCGCGATAGGCCGTGTCGCCGCTGCGGCTCCATACGCCCGCACCGAGCCCGTACAGCGTGTCGTTGGCGATCGAGATCGCGTCGTCGAAGCCGTCGAAGCTCGTGACCGACAGCACCGGGCCGAAGATCTCCTCCTGGAAGATGCGCATGTCGTTCGTGCCCTCGAACACGGTCGGCTGCACGTAGAAGCCCTCGCTGAGGTCGCCGCCGAGGTCCGCCCGCTCCCCGCCCACGAGGAGCTTCGCCCCGCCCTGCTTTCCGATGTCGATGTAGCTGAGGATCTTCTCCAGCTGGTCGTTCGACGCCTGCGCGCCGATCATCGTGGCGGGGTCGAGCGGGTTGCCCTGCACGACCTTCTTCACCCGTTCGAGCCCGTCGGCGAGGAAGCCGTCGTAGATCGAGCGCTGGATGAGCGCGCGGGAGGGGCAGGTGCAGACCTCGCCCTGGTTCAGCGCGAACATCGTGAAGCCCTCGAGTGCCTTGTCGTAGAACGGGTCGCTCGTCGAGCGGGCGACGTCCTCGAAGAACACGTTCGGGCTCTTGCCTCCGAGTTCGAGCGTCACCGGGATGAGATTCTGCGAGGCGTACTGCATGATCAGGCGACCGGTGGTGGTCTCGCCGGTGAAGGCGACCTTGCGGATGCGCTTGTGCTGAGCGAGCGGGGCGCCCGCCTCGATGCCGAAGCCGTTCACGATGTTCACGACACCGGCCGGCAGCAGATCGCCGATGATGTCGAAGAGGAAGAGCAGGGATGCCGGAGTCTGCTCGGCCGGCTTGATCACGATGCAGTTGCCCGCGGCGAGCGCGGGGGCGAGCTTCCACACCGCCATGAGGATCGGGAAGTTCCACGGGATGATCTGGCCGACGACGCCGAGCGGCTCGTGGAAGTGATAGGCCACGGTGTTCTCGTCGAGCTGGCTGATGCCGCCCTCCTGCGCCCGCAGCACGCCGGCGAAGTACCGGAAGTGGTCGATCGCGAGCGGGATGTCGGCGGCGAGCGTCTCGCGCACCGGCTTGCCGTTCTCCCAGGTCTCGGCGATCGCGATCTCCTCGAGATGCTGTTCGATGCGATCGGCGATGCGGTTGAGCACGACCGAGCGCTCGGCGGGGCTGGTCTTGCCCCACGACGCGAAGGCCTTCCACGCGACCTCGACGGCGCGGTCGATGTCCTCGCTCGTGCCGCGGCCGACCTCGGTGAAGGGCTTGCCGTTGACGGGGCTGATGTTCTCGAAGTACTGGCCCTTCACCGGTTCGACGAACTCGCCGCCGATGTAGTGGCCGTAGCGGGGGCGGTAGTTCGCACGGGCGCCGGGCTGCCCTGGTGCGACGTAAGCGGTGGACACGTGCTCTTCGACGATGGTCATCGATGACTCCTCCGACGGGCCGCGGCTCCGATGCTCTGCGGCTGATGCTCCGACGGTATGCCGCCGCACGTTGCACCCCGGTGCGCAACGTTGCGTCGAGTTGCATCCCGGTCCCTGAGCGCCCTTCGTCTCGTCGCTGCGCTCCTCGCTCAGGAACCGGGAAGCGAGACGAAGGGTCTCAGTTCTGCTCGAGCCGTTCGATCCGCGCGACGAGGCCCGCGCGCTTCGGCGAGCGCGCGGGCAGCATTCCGAGCGCCAGCCGCAGCGCCTCGATGTCGTTCTGCCCCTCGGGGATCTCGGCGTACGCGAGCAGCACGTCGAGGCTCGCCTCCGACAGCATCACCTCGCGCAGCGTCGCCCGCACCGTCTCGCGGAACTCCTCGACTCCCGGAGACGTCGACTCCGGCAGCACCGCACCGCGATACGACGTCAGCGCCACCCGATGCGCCCCCCGATCGAGAAGCGACAGCACGTCGTGAGCATCCGTCTCCAACATCATCGGCAGCCGATACGGCCGCGATTCGGGGATCAGGGCGGATGCCGTGCCCTCGAGCATCTTGCGCAGTCGTACCATCTCGGGCCGCAGCGTGTCGGGCGAGGCGCCCTCTCCGTAGACGAGCTCGGCGAGGCGTTCGGCCGACAGGCCGTGCCGGTGGATCGCGAGCATGAGCATGATCGCCGCGTGCCGAGCGCTCAGCTCGACGACCTTCTCGCCCAGTTCCGTCTCGGTCTCGAGCCGCGCACGATCCCGGCCGAGCACGTGCAGCACGGCGCGGACGGTGCCCGACCCCATCGCCTTCGGCGGCGAGAATGCACGGGAGACGTGCTGCCTCTCCCGGAGGCGAGCCACGAGGAGCTCGGACTCGACCGCGCGGGCCGTGGCGTCGACCAGCATCCGCGCCTGCAACGAGACGACCTCGTCGCCGCCGGTGATGTCGATCACGCCGAGCACCTGTTGAGTCTCGGGATCGCGCACCGGGGCCGCGCTGCACGACCAGGGGTGCACGAGGCGGTTGTAGTGCTCAGCTCCCCGGATCTGCACCGATTCCGCGAGGGCGAGCGCCGTGCCGGGAGCGCTGGTGCCGACAGCATCCTCCGCCCAGTTCGTGCCTTCGACGAAGCCCATGTCGCCGGACAGGGAGCGCAGTTGGTGGTCGCCCTCGACCCAGAGCAGGCGGCCGGCCTGATCGCCGATCGCGATGATGACCTCCGAATCCTCGGGCGAGCCGGGAAGCAGGAGCGCGCGGATCATGTCCATGGCCGAGGCCAGCGGATGCGTGAGCCGGTACCTTTCGAGTTCATCCTCGGCCAGCTCGAGTTGGGGCGCGCTCTCGGGTCCGACCCGGCCGCGCCACGACCGCTCCCAGGACTCCCGCACGAGCGGACGGACCTGCTGCAGTCGGCTGTCGTCGAGGTTGCCGGCAATGAGCTCTTCGTGGGCGCGCTCGATGAGCAGGCGCGACGCCCCAGGGCGGGTGTCACGCGACGTGTTCCACGACGCAGCCACGGCGGTCTCCGATCATCGATGTGGAGCGTTCCTCAGTGTAGAAGCCCGAGGGTGCGGGCAACAGGGGCCAGTCCGGCCGCGGCACCCTGCCAGAGCGCGTGATGGATCAAAAACGCATCCCGCGAGAGCATCCGGCATGCATTTGTGATCCATCATCACGCCGCCCCCCTGCCAGGGGAGCCACTGTCCTGCCGAGAACAGGTCAACCGCACGAAACACGGACGAATCAGCCGATATCGTCATGATCTCGCGCGGTTGACCTGTTCTCGGGATGTCGAAACGCGGGATGTCGAAACGCAGGATGTCGAAACGCAGGATGCCGGAACCCCTCAGCGCCGGCGCACCTGCTCCCACCGCTCGCGGCGGACCTGCTGTTCGATCGGATCCGGCACCGGAAGCGCGGCGAGCAGTTCCTGCGTGTACGCGTCGCTCGGCGCACCGAGCACCTGCGCTGTGGTGCCCTGCTCGCGGATCACGCCCTTCTGCAGCACGATGATCCGGTCCGAGACCGCGTCGATCACGGCGAGGTCGTGGCTGATGAACAGGCACGCGAAGCCGAGATCGGCCTGCAGCTGCACGAACAGGTCGAGCACCTTCGCCTGCACCGACACGTCGAGCGCACTGGTCGGCTCGTCGGCGATCAGCAGCTTCGGGTCGAGCGCGAGCGCCCGCGCCAGCGAGGCCCGCTGGCGCTGTCCGCCCGAGAGCTCGTGCGGGTACCGGTCTCCGAAGTTCATCGGCAGTCGCACCGCGTCGAGCAGCTCGTTCACACGGGCTCGCGCCGCAGCCGAGTTCGGGAACCGTCCGTGCACGACGAGCGGCTCGGCGATGCACTCGGCGATCGTCAGGAGCGGGTTGAAGCTCGTCGCCGGGTCCTGGAACACGAAGCCGATCTCCGACCGCAACGGCGCCAACTGCCGCGGCTTGACCCCGCGCATCTCCTGCCCGAGCACGGTCAGCGATCCACCGACGACCGAGGTGAGCCCCACGACAGCCCGGCCGATTGTCGTCTTGCCCGAGCCGGACTCTCCGACGAGGCCCACGACCTCGTTCGGAGTGACCCAGAAGTCGACGCCCTTCACGGCGACCACTCCCCCACGACCGAACCGGCCGGGATAGCCGATCTCAGCGGCGGTCGCCACGATCAGGCTGCCGGACGGAGCGGATGCCGGAGCCACGGCCGCGGCATCCTGCGTCACCGACTTGCCCTGGCCGACGTGCGGAACCGCCGCCAGGAGCTCGCGAGTGTAGTCCTCTCGAGGCGCCGCGAAGAGCTCGCGCACCGGAGCCTGCTCGATGATGTCGCCGCGATACATGACCACCACCCGGTCGGCGAGGTCGGCGACCACGCCCATGTTGTGGGTGATCAGCACGATCGTCGCCCCGAACTCATCGCGGCAGCGGCGAAGCAGGTCGAGGATCTCGGCCTGCACCGTCACGTCGAGAGCGGTCGTCGGCTCGTCGGCGATGATGAGGCCGGCGTCGAGCACGAGCGCCATCGCGATGACGATGCGCTGCTTCTGGCCACCCGAGAACTGGTGCGGATAATCGTCGACACGCTTCTCCGGGTCGGGGATGCCGACGCGGCGCATGATGTCGATCGCCCGCGCCCTCGCCTCCTTCTTCGAGAGCGATCCATGCGCGCGCAGACCCTCGGCGATCTGCCACCCCACCGTGTAGACGGGGTTCAGTGCGGTCGACGGTTCCTGGAAGACCATCGCGGCATCACGCCCCCGCATCTCGCGCAGGCGGGCAGGCGAGGCGTGCACGATGTCGGTCTCGCCGCCGTCGCGGCCGCGGACGACGACCGCGCCCGACAGTGTCGCCGTCTCGGGCAGCAGCCCGAGCAGCGCGTTGGCCGTCACAGTCTTGCCCGAGCCCGATTCCCCGACGATCGCGAGCACCTCGCCCGCGTGCGCCTGGATGTCGATGCCCTTCACTGCCTCGACGGGCTCGCCGTCGGTCGCGAAGGTGACCCGGAGGTCTCTGATGTCTGCGACGTCGATCACTTCAGACGCGGTCACTTCGCACCTCCCGCGCGACGGCGCGTGCGCAGTCGCGGATCACTCAGGTCGTTGAGGCTCTCGCCCACGAGCGTGATGCCCAGCACCACGAGCACGATCGCGAGACCGGGGAACGTGCTCGTCCACCAGATGCCGCTCGTGACATCGGCGACAGCGCGGTTCAGGTCGTAGCCCCACTCGGCCGCGGCCGTCGCCTCGATGCCGAATCCGAGGAAGCCGAGGCCTGCGAGGGTGAGCAGCGCCTCAGACGCGTTCAGCGTGATGACGACCGGCAGCGACCGCGTGGAGTTCCGCAGCACGTGACGGATGAGGATGCGCCGGTTCGGAACGCCGATGACCTTGGCGGATTCGACGAAGGGCGCCGAGCGCACCTGAACGACCTCGGAGCGGATGACGCGGAAGTACTGCGGAACGAACACCACCGTGATCGACAGCGCGGTGGCGAGGATGCCGCCGAGCAGGGTCGACTGTCCCCGACTGATGACGATCGACATGACGATCGCGAGCAGCAGCGACGGGAACGCGTAGATCGCGTCGGAGATGACCACGAGGACGCGGTCGAGCCACCCGCCGAAGTAGCCGGCGAGCAGTCCCAGCGCGATGCCGATGAAGATCGAGCAGACGATCGCGGCGATGATCACGAGGATCGCGGTCTGCGCTCCCCAGATCACCCGCGAAAAGACGTCGAACCCGCTGACCGTGGTGCCGAGGATGTTCGTGGCGCTCGGCGGCTGCTGGGTGCCGAAGGCGACGCCGTCGACCGCCTGCTGCGCCCAGCTGTAGGGCGCGATCAGCGGCGCGAGGATCGCGATGAGCAGGAAACCGATCGTTATCACGAGCCCGGTGATGAGCATCCCGCGCTGCAGGCCGACGCTCTGGCGCAGGTGCGAGATGACCGGCAGGCGGTCGACCAGACGCTTGCGCGGTGGTGGGATCAGCGCCATCGCGCTGGTGGACGGGGTGGGCAGGTCGGTGGTCGACATGTCAGTACCTCACCCTCGGGTCGATGGCCGCGGCGACGATGTCGACGAGGAAGTTCGTCACCGCGACGACGACCGCGATCATCACGACGATGCCCTGAACGGCGACGAAGTCGCGGGCCTTGAGGTAGTCGGCGAGCATGAAGCCGAGCCCCTTCCACTCGAAGACCGTCTCGGTGAGCACGGCGCCGGCGAGCAGCATGGCGACCTGCATGCCCATCACGGTGATGATCGGGATGAGCGCGGGCCGGAATGCGTGGCGCGTGACGAGGCGGAACTCGCCCACACCGCGCGACCGACCGGAGGTGACGTACTGCTGGCCGAGCGTGCCGATCACGTTCGTGCGGATGAGCCGCAGGAACACACCGGCGGTGAGCAGCCCCAGCGCGACGGCGGGGAGCACGGCGTGCCAGAGCACGTCGCCGATCGCGGCGCCGTTGCCGAGGCGGATCGCGTCGAGCAGGTAGATGCCGGTGGGGGTGTCGACGCCGCTCATGAGCAGTTCGGTACGGGTGCTGCCGCGACCCGAGACCGGCAGCCAGCCCAGCCACACCGAGAAGATGAGCTTGAGCAGCAGCCCGACGAAGAAGATGGGGGTCGCGTAGGCGAGGATCGCCATGATGCGCAGCACGGCGTCGTGCCAGCGGTCGCGACGGTAGGCGGCGATCAGGCCCAGCGGGATGCTGACCGCGAAGGCGACGATCAGGGCGTAGAACGCCAGCTCGAGAGTGGCCGAGCCGTACTGCAGCAGGATCTCGATGACCGGTCGGCGATCGGTGATCGTCGTGCCGAAATCACCTCGCAGCACACCGCCGAGGTACTGGAAGTACTGGAGGATGAGCGGCTGGTCGTAGCCGGCGGCGGCGATGCGCTCGGCCAGCTGTGCGGCGGGAAGGCGCCCGCCGAGGGCCGCGGTGATGGGGTCGCCGGTCAGGCGCATGAGGAAGAAGACCATCGTCACCAGGATCAGCACCGTCGGGATGATCAGCACCAACCGGATGAGGATGTAACGCCAGAGGCCACCTCCCTTCGACGTGCGGCGGGGGGTCGCCACGGGGGCGAGGGCGTCAACGGACACAGAGGAACCTCATTCCGAGCATGTCCGGGGTGCGGCGCGCGGATCGCGCGCCGCACCCCGGGTCGCGCTTACTTGGTCAGCGGCGCGTAACGGAACTTGAACGAGGCGTCGAGCGTCGTGCCCGAGACGTCGGCGCCGACGACGGCGACCTGCTTGCCCTGCAGCAGCGGCAGAGTGGAGAGGTCGTTCGCGACGAGCTCCTGGATCTGTCCGAGCATCTCCAGACGCTTCGCCGAGTCGGTCTCGGTCTGCGAGGCGACGATCATGTCGTTGACCTCGGGGTTGTCGTAGTGGTTGCCGAGGAAGTTCTCGGTGACGAAGAACGGCGACAGGTAGTTGTCGGCATCCGAGTAGTCCGGGAACCAGCCCAGCTGGTACGCGGGGTAGACGTCGGCGGTGCGGTCCTTGGCGTACTGCACCCACTCGGTCTGCTGCAGGTTGACGGTGAACAGGCCGCCCTCCTCGAGCTGCGCCTTCACCGCGGCGTACTCGTCACCCGAAGAGGGGCCGTAGTGGTCGCCGTTGTACTGCAGGCTGAGCGCGACCGGGGTCGTGACGCCTGCGGCCTCGAGGGTCGCCTTCGCCTTGTCGAGCGAGGGGCCGCCGTCGCCGTCGCCGTAGAGGTCCTTCAGCGGCTCGGTGGCTCCCGGCAATCCCTGCGGGACGAACGAGTACAGCGGGCTGTAGGTGTCCTTGTAGACGTTGGTCGCGATGGCCTCGCGGTCGATGAGGGATGCCGCGGCCTGACGCACCGCCTGCGCCTTGGCGGCATCCGCCTCGGCCGTGGTCGCGCCGAACGGCTGCGTGTTGAAGTTGAACACGATGTAGCGGGTCTCGCCACCGGGACCCTCGACGACCTTGACCTTGTCGTTGCCGCTGAGGTCGTCGATGTCGGTGGCCGAGAGGCTGCGGAAGGCGACGTCGATGTCGCCGTTGCCGACCGCGAGCTTCAGGTTCGAGGCGTCGGCGTAGTAGGTGACGTTGACGCCGCTGTTCTCGGCGGCGCCGAGGTTGCCCTGATATCCGTCGTAGGGGGTGTACGAGATGAGTTCGTTCACCTTGTACGAGCTGATCTCGTACTGGCCGGCGAACGGCTTGCCCTCGACGATGTCGTCGTCGCTGGTGACGGAGTCGGGCGAGAAGACGTCCTCGTCGACGATAGGAGCTGCGGGGCTGGAGAGGATGAGCGGCCAGATCTGGTCGTCGCCGTTCTTCAGCGTGAACACCACGGTGGTGTCGTCGGGGGTCGCGATGCTGTCGAGATTGCCGAGCAGCGACGCAGGGCCGTTGGGATCGTTGATCGCGACGACGCGCTCGAAGCTGAACTTCACGTCGCTCGAGGTGAGATCGTTGCCGTTCGCGAACTTCAGGCCCGACTTGAGCTTCACGGTGTACTCGGTCGGCGAGGTGAACTCGGCGGACTCGGCGATGTCGGGAGTGACCTCGGCGGTGTCGTAGACGCTGTTGAGGAGGAACGGATAGACCTGGTTCATGACGGCGAACGAGCCGTTGTCGTAGGAGCCGGCCGGGTCGAGCGAGGTGATCTTGTCGGTGGTGCCGACCGTGATCTCGCTGCCGCCGTCGCCGCCGTCGCCGCCTCCCCCGTCGGTGCTGCTGGTCGCGCAGCCTGCGAGGACGAGTGCGGAGGCGCCGAGCGCTCCGATGGCGAGGCCGAGTCGGCCGCGGGTGATGTGCAGTGCCATGTTTACCCCTGTGTACTCTCGGTTAGCCGCGCCGGTAGAACGCGGCCTGCGCCTCTGCTCTCACCTGCAGCCCACGCACGATGAGGTGCGGTGGTCGTCTCGACAGTGAGAGCGATCCCCTTGCTGTGCTGCGGCGGGATCGGACGCGGATCACATCATCATAGGGACACCAGAGTCGATCCTGAACGGTTTTCTCACTGATTTTCCGTACTGGAAACATTCGAACGACGCGAAAGCAGGAAATCTTCCGGAAGGGCGTGCGTTCGGGCGGGTCCGGTCCCGCCCTCTCCGTCGGAGTGATGATGGATCAGAAGTGCCGCTGGCGACGGCATCCGAGCTGCACTTCTGATCCATCGTCGGCGGATGCGGCTGCGCGGGGTCGTCAGCGCGAGAACAGGCGGACCTCAGTCGCGGGCGGCCCACCACTCGCGCAGGCGCTGCTCGGCGGCATCCGCTCCGATCACGCCCTCGTCGAGACGCAGATCGAGGAGGAACCGGTACGCCTCGCCGACCTCGCGGCCAGGACGGATGCCGAGCACCTCCTGGATGCGGTTGCCGTCGAGCTCCGGGCGGATCGCGTCGAGCTCCTCCTGCTCGCGGAGGGCGGCGATGCGGGACTCGATGTCGTCGTAGGCGCCCGCGAGTCGAGCGGCCTTGCGCTTGTTGCGGGTCGTGACGTCGGCGCGGGTGAGGATGTGCAGGCGCTCGAGCACGTCACCCGCATCGCGTACGTAGCGGCGGACGGCGGCATCCGTCCAGGCGCCCTCGGCGTAGCCGAAGAAGCGCAGGTGCAGCTCGATGAGCTTCGCGACGGCATCCGTCGTGTCGGTGTCGAAACGCAGGGCCTGCAGGCGCTTGCGCGCCATGCGTGATCCGACGACGTCGTGGTGGTGGAACGTGACCGCACCGCCGTCTTCGAGCTTGCGGGTGCGCGGCTTGCCGATGTCGTGCAGCAGGGCCGCGATGCGCAACGGCACATCCGGATCGGCTCCCGGATGGCGCGCGTTCTCGAGCGCGATGGCCTGGCTGAGCACCGTGAGCGAATGCTCGTAGACGTCCTTGTGGTGGTGGTGCTCATCTACTTCGAGGCGCAGCGCGCTGACCTCGGGCAGGAATTCCTCGATCAGACCGGTGTCGACGAGGACCCGGATGCCGCGCACGGGGTCGTCGGTCTGCATGAGGCGCACGAGTTCGGACTGCACGCGCTCTGGGCTCACGATGCTCAGGGTCTGGCGGAGCTCGGTGATGGCCTGCTCTGTCGCCTGCTCGATCGAGAAGCCGAGCTGGGCGCTGAAGCGCGCGCCGCGGAGCATCCGCAGCGGGTCGTCGCCGAAGCTGACGGCCGGGTCGGTCGGGGTGCGCAGCATGCCGGCGACGAGGTCCTCGACGCCGCCCGTCGGGTCGACGAGCTTGGCCGCCGGCGCTGATCCCGACCGTGGCGCCGGCGGCGAGACCTGCAGCGCCATCGCGTTGACGGTGAAGTCGCGACGCACGAGGTCGCCGTCGATCGAGTCGCCGAACTCGACGGTGGGCTTGCGGGTCACGCCGTCGTAGCTGTCGGCGCGGTAGGTCGTGATCTCGACCTGCTCGCCCTGCACCCGGGCGCCGATCGTGCCGAACGCGCGACCGATGTCCCACTGGGCGGTCGAGATCGGCTTCACGACCGCGAGGATCTCGTCGGGCTTCGCGTTCGTGGTGAAGTCGAGGTCGTGCGTGGGCCGCCCCAGCAGTGCGTCTCGCACGGGACCGCCGACGACCGCGAGGTCGAAGCCCGCCGTCGCGAAGGCCTCGGCGAGGGTGCGGACGACGGGATTCTCGGCGAGCGCGCCGAGACGGGCGAGGCCGTCGGCCATGTTGAGCATGGGTTCCAGCGTACCGGGCGGCTCGGCGGGGCTTCTCGGGGGCGGGGCTGAGGCGGTCGTGCGGGCCGGTGCCGGCCGCCGTGGCGTGCGGTCACGGGCGGATGCCGTGACCCGCGCGGACCCGAGCCGTAGGATCGGCGTCGTGACGAATGACGACGCACGAACCCCCTCGCGACGGGGGTTCCTCAAGATGGGTGGCGCCGCGCTGGCCGGTGCCGTGGTCGGCGGCGCAGGCGGCGCGGCCATCGGCGCATCGATCGCAGGCCGAGGGCACGACGGCTTCGCGAGCGCCCCCGACCCGTATGCGGCGCTGACCCCGCGCAGCGCCCCCGGCTTCGACCACCTGGTCGTGGTGATGGGCGAGAACCGCTCCTTCGACAACCTGCTCGGCTATCTCTACACGAGCGAGAACCTTCCGAAAGGCGACCGGTTCGAAGGGCTGGCATTCGGCACGCACCGCAACACCGCACCCGACGGCACCGTGGTCGACGCCCATATCTACACGGGCGACACCGATCGCATCATGAGCCTTCCCGATCCGGACCCGGGCGAGGAGTATCCGCACGTCAACACCCAGCTCTTCGGCACGGTCGATCCGGCGGGCAACGCCGACCTCTCGGCGGAGCAGATGACCGCGCCCTTCAACACCCCCTCGCATGGCGAGAAGGCGACCATGTCGGGGTTCCTGCACGACTACATCAACAACTTCCGCAGGCTCCGCGGCGAGGATCCGACGCCTGAGGAAGCCGCGACCATCATGGGCTCGTTCTCCCCCGAGATGCTGCCGGTGCTATCGACCCTCGCCGCCGAGTTCGCGGTGTTCGACCACTGGTATGCGGCGGTACCCTCGCAGACGTTCTGCAACCGCTCGTTCTTCCACGCGTCGACGTCGCACGGCTTCGTGACGAACCAGGCGGGCGGCGGATACGAGAAGTGGCTCTCTGCTCCCGCCGCCCCGACGGTGTTCAACCGGCTGGAAGAGAAGAAGGTCCGCTGGAAGGTCTACATCGATGAGCTCCAGCTCGTGTCGTTCACCGGGATGCTGCACGCCGCGGTGCTCGAGAAGTACTGGCGCACCGAGCACTTCGGCACGATGGCCGACTTCTACACCGATGCGAAGAACGGCACGCTGCCGGCATACGCGTTCATCGAGCCGCGCATGGTCTACGACCACAACGACTTCCACCCGCCGTTCGGAGCTGTGCGGGAGAGCCCTGTCGACGGGAGCGAGGTGTTCGACAGCGCGATCTCCGATGTGCGGGCGGGCGATCGCCTGATCCACGATATCTACGAGGCCGTGCGCACCAGCGCGTCACCGAAAGGCTCCAACGCCGTCAACACCCTGCTGCTCATCACGTTCGACGAGCATGGCGGATGCTACGACCACGTGCCGCCTCCCGCCGCGACGAAACCCACCAAGGAGACGGATGCCGGTGAGATGGGATTCACGTTCGACCGGCTCGGATGCCGGGTGCCGGCGATCGCCGTCTCGGCTTATACGAAGCGCGGCACGATCGTCCACGACGAGATGCACCACGGTTCGGTGACGGCGACGCTCTCGCGCCTGCACGGTCTCGAGCCGCTCAACGACCGCGATGCGTCGGCGAACACGCTGCTGAACGTCGTGAACCTCGAGCAGCCGCGGCATCCGTCGGACTGGCCGGTGACGACTCCGGCCTACACGCCGCCGAATCCCGAGGCGACAGCGCCGAAGCCGGACGACCCCGGACACGACAAGCCGCTCACGCCGCCGGCGCGGGGCCTGCTCGGTCTGCTGATCGCCAAGTACGGTTCACCGGGCGAGGCGGAACCGCGGACCTTCGCCGATGCCTACCGCCTGCTGCACGAGCACGGTGAGGAGCTGTTCGGGGTGCCGAGCGGGAAGTAAGGTCGGGCTTCGAGTCTCTCTTCGCGTGTGAGAAGTCGGAGCTTCGCCGCGACACGCCGTGCCGCGGCGTCCGGATGGCGGCGTGTCGGCGCGAGGCTCCGACTTTTCGTACGAGGGCGGAAGACGGACGAGCGGATGCGATTCCGGGGCGCGAGCAATGCCGCGCGTCAGCCGTCGTTCTTGCCGAAGTCGTCCTTGAACATGATGAGACCATCGGTGGTGATGTAGACGGTGCTGTCGTGCTGGAGCAGGCTCGTGAGCTCCTCTACAGTCTTGCCGTTTCGCTCGGCGACCACATCGATGCGGTCGCCAAGAGCGTCGATCGCCTCCTGACCGTTCAGATCCTCCTCGAGGAACTTCCCGAAGACCGGAGTGGGATCGGGTGTGGCGTTGCCATCGGACACGTTGTCTTCTCCATCTGCTGTCGCATCCGACGTCGCGGTCGGTTCGCTCGTGGCCGTGCTCGTCGGCGCCGCGGAATCCGCATCGTCGGCGTTGCGCTGAATCAACGCGAGAATGATGCCGCCCGCGACGACGAGTGCGACGATGCCCAGCACGACCAGTCGGGCGGGGTTCTGACTGTTCTGCACGTTCTCGGTCATTGTCGTCCTCCTTTGCGTGCCGCGTCCGACTCCGTCACAAGCTCGGATGCGGCCATGGTATGTGTGCCCGCTCCGAAGCACCCGGGAAAGCGTGGCGAGGTACCTGGATATGAGCAGGGGCGGGAACCACGTTGTGATTCCCGCCCCTGGATCAGACCGTGCTCACGGCCTTGATACAGCTATCAGCTCTCTGAAGCGACCTTCTTGCGACGCAGACCGAAGGCTGCGGCGCCACCGCCGGCGACGAGGGCCGCAGCGATGAGGGCGACGATCAGCATCGAGCTGAAGTCACCACCGGTCGTGGCAAGCTCGCCGGTGTTGTTGCCGGTTCCCGTGCCGTTGCCGTTCGCACCGGTGTCGGGGTTCGTGATCACGGCGTTGACCGTGAACGAGACCTCTTCGGATGCGGCAGACGTGACACCGTTGATCGACTGGGTGGCGCTCACGGTGTAGACGCCGTTGCCGATGGCCTCCGCGACGTCGACCGACCAGTTGCCCTCGGCGTTGACCGTCGCGCTGGTGACGATCGTGCCGCCGCTGGCGGAGGTCAGCGTGATGGCGACCGTGGAGCCCGGGATGCCGGTGCCCGACAGGGTCGGGGTGTTGTCATCCGTGGTGGAGCCGTCGGCCGGAGCCGTGACTACGGGGGCTGCGACCGGAGCCGTGACCGTGACCGTGTCGGTCTCGGGCAGGACGTCGGAGCCGAGCGTCTGCGAGGCGACGATGACGGTGTTGCCGTACTCGTGCGAAGCGACGGTCGCGGTCCAGTTGCCGTCTTCGTCGGCCTCGGCCGTGGCGACGGCGGTGCCGTCGACGGTCAGCGTGACGGTCGCACCCGGGGATGCGGTTCCGGTGACCTCGACGTCCTCACCGTCTGCAACGGCGGCGCCGTCAGCAGGGGTGTCGATGACGACCGGCTGAACCGGAACGGCCTCACCCGAGATGGTGTAGTTGCCGAGGCTGCCGTACGCCGTGTAGCCGTTGGAGTTCAGCGCGGTGGCGGTCTCCGGGTTGCCCTGGCCCTGCCCCTGAACGGTCAGGTAGTAGACGCCGCCGTCGACCGTGGTCGAGACGGTGGCACCGAGACCGGAGGCAGTGTCCGCAGAGACGCGCGTGCCGACCTCGGTGCTCGTCGCGAGGACTGCGCCGGAGCTGTCGGTCAGCGTGAGCTTCGCATCGAGGTTCGGGCCGACGTCCGCGACCTCGACGGCTGCGGAGAAGGGTCCCGCTGCCGCGGAGACGCTGAAGACGTCCACGTCAGCCGACTGGCCGATGACGCCCGCGGTCTCGGTGAACGGGCCCGCCGGGGTGGAGATAGCGTGCGCACCCGCTGCATCGTTGCCGAAGTCGTCTGCGGCGAAGTCTGCGCGGTCCTTGTAGGTGAACACCACGACGAGCGGTGCTCCGGTTCCGTCACACAGGTTCTCGGCGTTCGGCACGTAGAACTGGTCGCCGGGCTTCGGGTTGTTGATGGACGCACCGTTGACGCCGCACACGAACTCGCCCGTGAACGGAGTTCCGTCCGTGTACGTCACGCGCACGGGCAGATAGCCCGCTGCGCCGCGGTCGGTGATGACCGCGAGGTCATCTTCCTTGTTGCTCGAGTTCGCGTAGCTTCCGTTCGACCACTGGGTCAGCGGCACGTCATAGGTCGATCCCATGATGGGGCCCCAGACGCCGTCGGTGGGCGAGTAGTACTCAACCGCGGGAGAGCCGGCGAGGCCGTCGTGGATGAGGCCGAAGTTGTGGGCCGCCTCGTGGGATGCCGTGTCAGCGATGTCCTTGGCCGTTGCGTTACTCGGGTCGAGAGCCATGCCCGACGTGAACACGAGCGCTCCGGTCAGCCAGTCGGATCCGGCACCGGTGTGCCAGGCGAGACCTGAGGTCCCCGCCGCGCTGGGGAGAACCTCGCTGTAGGAGTCGGTGACGATGACGTGCACGCCGTACTCGTTGTCCCCGGTCGAGGTCTTGTACAGCTTGTCGTCGCTCGGGCGCGTGGTGGTGACGTTGATGTTGAACGGCGCGAAGTCCTCAGCAACGGCAGCCCACACCTGATCCTGCACGGCCGGTGTGGCAGCGGATGCAGCCACGAAGGGCAGAGCCGCCTTATTCGCGTCGACGTTCCAGCGCGTGCCTTCGAGGGTCTCACCATCGAAGTCGAGGTACACAGTCACAGGAGCACCGGGACGGGATCCACCGGCTGCGTCACCGGGAACGGCAGCAGCATTCAGCTCGACCCGCGAGTCCGATGCAGAAGAGGGGGCACCCTCGAAGGCCGGGTCGACGTGAAGGATGAGGCCGTCGTCCGTGATCTCGGCTGCCTCGCCTTCGACGAGCTCCTTGACCTCGCTGACCGTGCTGTTCGTGTAGCCAGCGGCGAGCTCGTACTTGTCCGCATCGGTGTTGATGGCGATGGGTGCGTCGGACGACTCTGCGGCGGCGGGAAGAACCGCACCTCCGAAGGTCAGCGCTCCTGCGCCGACAGTCGCCACGGCGGCCGTAAGCCACCGACGGTTTTTAGATGTCACTATTCGTGTCCTCTGTGATTTGCGTAGCGGATGGGGCGTCCACATGGCACCCTAGCTGCTCCCAGCAAACTAAAAGGTTGGCTCACAGGTTATTCCCAGATATGCCGCAATGATCGGAAACCGGTATATGACACCTGTAGAAAATCCCTGCTCGATGAATAAATTCACCTGAATGCAGATTGGACACCGCTGCGCCCGACTCCCTGGCGGGACGACGGCGAAGGGTCTCGCGCCGGAACTCCGACCTTTCACATACGCGAGGGCGCGTCGAACCCGAACCCCGCCGACCGCCCGTCAGGCTGAGGCGGCCGCGGGTCCCGAGCCCGCCGCCCCGGCCGCTCCCACAGCGGAGGGGTTCACCTCGAAGAGGCTGTGGACGGGCACCTCGAGCCGCTCGGCGAGGCGCTCGACCGTCTGCAGGGTGAGGTTCCGCTCGCCACGCTCCACCGCTCCCATATAAGTGCGGTGCACGGCGAGGTGCTCGGCGAACTGCTCCTGGCTGAGGCCGATCTTGACCCGGAGCGCGCGGAGGTTCGACCCCACCACTCGCTGCAGATCTCCGACCACGAGTTCCACCCTCGCCAGGTGCTACTCTTCGGTCTACAGACTTATAAGTAGCATGCTTCGATGCTAGGGCGCGTGCGGCACAGGCGTATCGGCACGGGCCCGTCGACACTCGGCGTCGCGAGTAGGCTCGACCGGGTGACCGACGACCCCAGCGTGGACGACTTCTGGCGCGAGTGCCGCACCGTCATCGACGGCCTGCCGGAGGACGCTCCGGAGGCGTGGGCATTCGGCGCGACCCCTGAGCACGCCGACGGTCTGCTCGCGCTCGTGCTCGCCGGCACCAAGACCGCGACGGCGTCATCGCTCTGGGACTACGAACACACCGGCGAGGAGCTTCCCACGGTGGGCCTGCTCAACATCATCCTCGACGGGCGCGGAGCCCCCAGGGCGCTGCTCGAGACGACCGCGATCGCCGTGGTTCCTTTCGACGAGGTCACCGCCGAACACGCCTTCAAGGAAGGCGAAGGAGACCGCACGCTCGCGCACTGGCGCGAGGTGCACGAACGCTACTGGCGCACGCACTCCGAGAGCCCGCGCGGCTTCGCTCCTGACATGCCCGTGGTCTGCGAAGAGCTCCGTCTGCTGCACGCCGCTCAGGCCTGACACGCACCCCGCGCCCGGCATCCGTATCACACGGGCTCGCCCTGCACGGGTCCTTCCGTGTTCGACCTCCACCCGAGCTCCGGAGCCACGTACTTCGCGAACGACTCGAGCACGTGCAGGTTGTACGCCGGGCCCAGCTGGTTCGGGATCGTGAGAAGCAGTGTGTCGGCGGCCATCACGGCCTCGTCGGCCAGCAGCTGGCGCACGAGCACGTCGGGCTCGGCGGCGTAGGTCTTGCCGAACGTCGACCGGTAGCCGTCGATGATGCCGATCTGGTCGGCGTTCTCCTCGCTGCGCAATCCGAAGTAGGCGCGGTCCATGTCGGACACGAGCGGGAACACACTGCGGCTCACCGACACCCGAGGCGTACCGGTGTGCCCTGCCTCTTTATATGCCGCACGGAACAGGTCGATCTGCTCGCGCTGCAGCTGGTGGAACGGCACGCCCGTCGCCTCGGTGAGCAGGGTCGAGCTCATCATGTTGAGACCCTTGCGCCCGGTCTCCTCCGCGGTCGCCCGCGCCCCGGAGCCCCACCAGATGTGATCACGCAGCGTCGGTGACTGCGGCTCGATCGCAAGATACTGACCGGCGCCGACCATGCGAGGGTCGCCCGGTGCGATCCGCTCTCCGTCGATCGCCGCGAGGAAGATGTCGAACTTCTCCCGCGCGAGCACGCTGCCGCGCTCTGTGTCCTCCTCATCGACGTACCCGAAGGTCTCGTAACCGCGGAGCGCGGTCTCGGGTGACCCGCGGCTCACGCCCAGCGCGATGCGGCCGTCCGCGATGTAGTCGAGCGCGGCCGCCTCTTCGGCGAACTGGAACGGGTTCTCGTACCGCATGTCGATCACACCGGTGCCGACCTCGATGCGCTTCGTCCGCGCAGCCATCGCGCTGAGCAGCGGCATGGGCGACGCGGCCTGGCGCGCCCAGTGGTGCACGCGCACATAGGCCCCGTTGACGCCGATCTCGTCGGCGCCCTCCGCGATCTCGATGGTCTGCTTCAGCATGTCGCCAGCCGTACGGGTCGACGACCCTGGCACGTCGGCGTAGTGACCGAACGAGAGGAATCCGAAAGCCTTCATGCTTCTATTCAACCGAATAGAAGCTGCGCTATTCCCCTGCGGGTTCCCGGCGCATCTCGACGTGACCGTGCGCGTCTCCACCGACCGTGCGGAAGCCGTGCCGCTCGTACCAGACGCGGGCGGGCGCGTCGTGCCACACCGACAACTCCACGGCCTCGGCTCCGGCATCCGCATGATCGAGCAGGCGCGCCAGCAATGCCTGCCCATATCCCCGGCCCCGCACCGCAGCGACGACGGCGATGTCGCACAGTCGGATCACTCCGTCGACGTCATCCGTGACGATGTATGCGACCGGCGTCCCGTCGGACGACACCAGATCCACGACGGCATCCGGATGCTGCGCCATCAAGCTGTGCAGCTTCGAGGCGAGCTGGGCTCCGACAAGCGGATCGGTCACGGCATCCGGCAGTCCGCGCAGACGCTGCCGCAGCTCGTCCGCGGCGATCGCCCCCACTCGAGGATCATCGAGCAGGGTCCGTTCCATCGATTCGCGATCCTCAGCCACGCGGCGGATAGATGCCCTCGAGCGCGATGACGAAGTTGAGGCCCAGGTACGGAGGCATGTTCTCGTGCGACTGGTCTCCTCCCGCGAGTCCCACGGCATCCCATGCCATGGCCGTGTCCGCCGCCGGAGCGTAGGCATTCCGGGTGGACCGGCCGAAGCGCGGCTGCGCCCAGCGTCGCCCTTGCGGATCTCCCGTGGTGCCCGCGCCCGCCACCCCGACCGCGGCGTGCGTGTGTGTCGGCATCTCCGTCGAGAGCAGCGTGACCCGCGATGTCCCGCCGATCTCCCCGATGTGACGCGGGGAGAGGCCCGGTCCCTGACCCTGTCCGATCGCGAACGAGGCGTTCAGATTCGGCAGCGCGAACGTGGAGCGACCGTCGCCGCCGTAGGAGGCGCCGAGCAGTGAGAACAGCGCCGTGTTCTGCGCGATCGGCAGGATCTGACCGTTGCAGAGAGCCCAGCCGAGGGGGGCGTAGCTGAATGCGACGGTGCGGATCTCGCCGAGGAACTGATCGGACATGGTGTCTCCGGGATGGTGGTCAGCCGCGGCTGGGGTAGATACCCGAGAGGGCGATGATGTAGTTCAGGACGAGAAAGGGGGGCTCGTTCTGGTGAGGGGCCGATGCCCCCGTCGTCGACACGGCGGAGGCGGCGAGCGTGCCGGCGGCACCGGTGCCGTACGCAGCATCCGCCGTGGTGGCCCAGTATCCGCCCTGCGGAGAGGCGGCCGACGCCCCCGCCGCTGCGGCGATCACCTGATGCGTGTGGGCGGGGATCTGAATCTGCGTCAGCGTGACGCTCTCCGCCCCGCCGGTCTGTCCCAGCGCGATCGTCGTACCCGAGTGCACAGGCCCCCGGCCGCGCAGATCGGGGAGCGCGAAGGTCGTCGTCCCGTTGCCGCCGTAGCGCACGCCGAGCAACGAGTACAGTGCCTGGTTCTGGGCGATGTTCAGCATCTGCCCGTTGCACGGCGCCCACCCTATCGGGGTGAAGGGGAACGCAACGCGCCTGATCTCTCCGAGGAAAGGGTCCATGATGTCTCCTCAGGCCCGGGTGGGGAAGACGCCCCAGAGGGCGATGATGTACGAGACGACGACGTAAGGAGGCATGTTCTCGTGCGGCTGCGAGCCGCCTGCCGGGCGGATCGCATCAGGCGCGAGGTTCGCCGTCGTCGCCCCTTCGGAATAGGCGTTCACCGCCTGCGCTGCCCACTTCGCCTGCGACGGCGACGTGCTGTTCGCATCGGCCGCGAAGCTCGCCTGATGTGTGTGCCCCGGCAGCTGCGCGGTCGTCAACGTCACCTGCTCGACCCCGCCCTGCTGACCCAGGGTGTGGGGAGTCCCGCCTGATGGGGTGCCCACACCCACGGGAGATCGGCCCTGAAGGTCGGGGAGTTTGAAGTTCGTCACGCCATCACCGCCGTAGGTGGTGCCGATCAGCGCGTACAGCGTCTCGTTCTCGGAGATGCTCAGCACCGACCCGTCGCAGAACGCCCAGCCGGCGGGCGGGTAGTTCCCCGCGAAGACGCGGATCTCACCGATGAAGGGTTCGCTCATGCCGCTTCCTCCCGGTGGACGATGCCTTCGAGCCGAGCACCGTTCTCGACGCTGACGAGGAACAGGGTCGCGAGGTGCTCGCCACCCTGCGTGAGGCGGTAGATGCCGTCCCGTGCTCCGGCGTCGACTTCGAACTCCACACGGAACCGGTGCTCGGGGTCACCGCCGACGATCAGGTCGCCGACCTCGACGAGCACGAGACGATGCTCGGACCACTGCGACGACCCGGTGTACGTCGAACCCTCTCGGCCTGCGAAGAGCGAACGCACGGGTCGATCCGGATCGACCCTCGGCGTCGAGGCGGATGCCGCGGGCGAAGCGGATGCCGCACCGGCAGCGACCGGGTCGATCGCTGCGACCGAACCGGACGCGGCGGCCGGCGCTCCGGCGGCGGCTCCGACGCCGAGCGCGACGGCTCCGACACCGAGCACGCCACGGCGCGAGAACACAGCAGTCATGGGCACTCCTGCAGTCGGTGCACCACGGTGTTGTGCCTGATCAGGCGAGGTGCGGGACTGACGCTATCACCGGGAGCCCCTTACCGATAGCATTCCGATATTCCAGATTCGTCTCGGCGTCCCGACGCCCGACCGAAGGACTTCGATGTCTGCTGCACGGATGTCCCCTCTGCCTCTGCGCGGTATGTCTCTGCGCGGCGTCGTCGCCGGTGGAGCAGTCCTCGCGCTCGTCGGGGTGGGTCTGGTGGTGGCAGATCCCGCCGCAGCCGCCACGACGATCACCGTGACCTCGACCGCCGATGACGACGCGAACAGCGCCTGCTCGACGTCGTCGGTGGTGACGACCGCAAGCCCCGTGACGCTGCGCAACGCGCTCTGCGTCGCCAACAACATCGGCGGAGAGTCGAGCATCACCGTGCCCGCCGGCACGTACACGCTCACGGACGGGCCCCTTGTGCTGGGCACCGGTCCGGGCACCGACGTCACTCTCACGTCGGTCGGTGGACGCGCGGAGATCGTCGGTGACGGCTCCTCGCAGATCCTCACGCTCGATCCGAACCTCGTCGGCGACGTCGACATCGAGATCGAAGGCTTCGGCTTCACGGGCGGACACGACACCGTGTTCGGCGGTGGCGCCATCATCGGCGGCAGCGCAGACGGTGCGAACCCCGACACCCTCGTCATCCGCGACTCCGAGTTCACGGACAACACCTCGACCGGTGGTACCGCGAACCCCGGCGGCGCGATCCAGTTCATGGGTGGCGACCTGACGATCGAGAACTCGGTGTTCGAGGGCAACAGCAGCGGAGCGGCGAGCGGCGGAGCGGTGTACTTCGGAGCCCCCGGAGCCGGTGGCGACCTCGAGATCACCGGATCGACCTTCCGCGACAACTCGGTCGCGCAGACCTCGACCATCGCTGTCGGCGGCGGCGCGGTCGCCTACGACACGGGCGGAACCGGCACGGCCGCGATCACCGACAACGTCTTCATCGGCAACACGGCCTCCGGCGGCCTCGCCTCCGGCGGGGCGATCCAGCAGGTGCGCGGACCGGCGTCGATCTCGAAGAACGTCTTCCAGGGCAACACTGCAGGCAATGCGGGCAGCGCAGTGGATGCCGCGAACGGCGCATTCACCGCGCAGTTCAACTCCATCACCAGCAACGCCGGCATCCCCTCCGTGCGCACGGCCGCATCGACCGCCGCGACTCTCACGAACAACTGGTGGGGCTGCAACGGCGGGCCGGGGACGGCCGGATGCGACACGGCGACCATCGCGACCGGAACCGCGGCACCGTTCCTCCTCTTCACGGCGACGACCGCTGCGGCCGCCGTCGACGTCGCGGGCACCACGACGCTCTCGGGTTCGCTGCGCACCAACTCGGCCGGTGACGCCATCGCCGGATCCGACCTCTCGGCCTTCGATGGCGACACGGTCACCTGGACCGCCGCAGCCCCGGCCGGATCGTCTGTCTCACCCAGCACCTCGGAGATCGCCGACGGAATCGCCACCACGACCTTCACCGCCGGAGGTGCGGGCGGCCCCGGAGGGGCGACGGCGACCTACGCCGGCATCGCTGCGCCCGTCGTCGTGGATGTGCGTCAGCAGGTGTCCTTCACGAGCGCCGACACCGCGACGGCGACGGTCGGCGCGCCGTTCGGCTTCGCGATCACCGCAGTGGGCTATCCGGCACCGACCGTCCAGCTGTCGTCGGGTGCCCTCCCCGTGGGAATCGCCGTCTCGGGCACCGGATCCACGCTCACCCTGTCGGGCGTTCCCACCCAGGCCGGCACCTTCCCGCTCGTCTTCACGGCATCGAACGGCGGAACGCCGGTCACGCAGACGCTCACGCTGAACATCGGCCAGGCTCCGTCGTTCACCGGCACGCTGTCCGCGACCGTCGCAGACGGCGACGCGGTCGACGCCGTGATCTCGACCTCGGGCGTGCCCGCACCAGGCATCGAGGCGACGGGCACCCTGCCTGCCGGACTGCAGCTCGACGACAACGGCGACGGCACGGCTCGTCTGCACGGCACGCCCACCGACGGACCCGGCGAGTACTCGATCGCGCTGACCGCCGAGAACAGCATCGGCACCGCGACCGGCGCCTTCGTGCTCACCGTCACCGCTGACCCGGCATTCACGAGTGCCGATCACACGACCTTCGTCGTGGGTGAGGCGGGCGCCTTCGCGATCACGGTCGACCCCGGGTTCCCCGCGTACGACGTCGTCACCCTCACCGGGCAGCCCGCCTGGCTCAGCCTCGACGGCACAGCCGGCACGCAGAGCCTCGTCGGCACGCCGCCGGTCGGCTCGGGGGGCGTCTATGACCTCACGCTGACGATCGACGGCACCGGCATCACCCAGGCGTTCTCGCTCACGGTGCACGAGGCACCCGTCGTGACCTCGCAGCCGGCGTCGACGAGCGTGCTCGAGGGCACGGATGCCGTGTTCTCGGCATCCGTGAGCGGCTACCCCGCGCCGGGCGTCCAGTGGCAGCGCTTCACGGCCGGCTCCTGGACCGACCTCGACGACGAGACCGACACCACGCTCACGATCGCGTCGCCGTCGATCGACGACGACGGGGCTCCCGTGCGCGCCGTGTTCACGAGCGCCGCCGGCAGCGTCACGTCCGACGAGGCGGTGCTCACGGTCGGCCAGCTCCCCACGATCGATGCGGTGGATCCCGTCACCGCTCCGGTCGGCGAGTCGCTCGAGATCGACGTGACCACCGGCGGGCTGCCGACGGGGACCCTCACGGCCGTGGATGTGCCCGCCTGGCTGATCTTCACGGATGCCGCCGACGGCACGGCGACCCTCACCGGCACTCCTGCACTCGCCGATGCGGGTGAGTACACCGTCACCGTGACGGTCGACAACGGATTCGGCACCGCCGATACGGAGATCGACATCACGGTCATCGGAACACTGCCGCAGTTCACGAGCCCGCTCGATGCCACCGTCGCGAGCGGTGACGAGGTCTATGTCGCACTCAGTGCCACCGGCACCCCGACGCCCGCGATCACCATCTCGGGCGCGCTTCCCGCCGGTCTCGAACTCGACGCCGATGACGACGGCACCGCGCGCCTGCACGGCACGCCCACCGTCGCGCCTGGCGAATACGAGATCGTCCTGACGGCGAGCAACGTGCACGGCACGGACACCGAGACGTTCACCCTCACGATCACCGCTCCCCCGGCGTTCACGAACGACGACGAGGCGACCTTCACGGTCGGCTCAGCGGGGTCGTTCGCGGTCACGGTCGACCCCGGGTTCCCGGTGAAGAACTCCGTCTCGCTCGTCGGGGCGCCGACATGGCTCGTGCTCGACGGCACTCCGGGTGCGCAGTCGCTGATCGGCACGCCACCGGCGGGATCCGGCGGCACCTACGACCTCGAGCTGTCGATCGACGAGACCTCCGTGGTGCAGGAGTTCACCCTGACGGTGAACGAGGCGCCCGTCGTGTCGGCACAGCCCGCGCCGCTGACCGTCCTCATCGGCGAGGACGCCGAGTTCACGGCATCCTCCACCGGCTACCCGGCACCCGCCGTGCAGTGGCAGCGTCTCATCGAGGGCTCGTGGACCGACATCGAGGGGGCGACGTCGAACACCCTCTCGTTCCCGGCATCCGTGGCCGATGACGGTGCGCTGTTCCGCGCCGAGTTCGCGAACGCCGCGGGAGTGACGACCTCGGACGAGGTCGCCCTGACGGTCGGGCAGCTGCCCGAGATCGCGGGCGTCGAACCGATCGACGTTCTCGCCGGGGCAGCCGTGACGGTGGACCTCTCGAGCACCGGTCACCCGACGAGCGTCCTCACGGCCGCGGACGTGCCGGCGTGGCTGACGTTCACGCCCGCCGCCGACGGCACGGCGACCCTCACCGGCACGCCGACCCTCGCCGATGCGGGTGAGTACGAGGTGGTTATCACGGCGACCAACCCCTACGGCACCGCGCAGACCACCATCGCGATCCGCGTGGGCGACACCGTGACGCTGCCGATCCTGCTTCCGCCGACGAGTGACGGCTCGCTGACCGGTGTGCCGGCGAGCGTCACACCGGGGCAGCAGCTCACGATCGGCGGCACCGGCTTCCTGCCCGGCGCCGTCGTGCAGCTCGGCATCTACTCCGTTCCGACGTCGCTGGGCACCGCGGTCGCGGATGCCGGTGGAGCGTTCTCGGCCGTCATCACGATCCCCGCCGACCAGTCTCTGGGCGCCCACACGGTCGCCGCGGCGGGCGTCGGAGCCGACGGCACCGCCCGTCTGCTCACGGCCGCCACGACCGTGATCGCCCCGAGCACCGATGACAGCGGAACCGGAACAGGAACAGGAACGGGCTCCGGCACTGGCAACGGCACTGGGACGGCCGCCGGCACCGGACTCGCCGCGACCGGATCGGATGCCGCGGGCGTGCTCGCGCTCTCCCTGCTGGGTCTGCTCGCCGCCCTCGGCGGGCTCGTGATCGCGCGCGGCGCGCGCCGACGCACCGTCTGACCTCGACGGGCTGCGGTGCGCTCAGGCGTGCAGCAGTCCGTCGAGGACGAGGCGACGGATGCGCGGCTCGAGGTCGGCCCACAGGTCGACCAGCGGCACCTCGAACAGATCCGCGAGTGCCGAGACGATCTGCATGACCGTCAGTTCGCCGTCGCAGGCGCCGACGAACGCGGCGAGCGCGGTGTCGACGCCCATCGTGCGACCGAAGCCTCCGCCCTGGCGCAGCTCGATCACGCTCGGGTCGTCATCGCCCGGCATCAGGTGGCGGGCCTCGGTGACGTCGGATGCCGTGAAGAGAGTGGCCGGGAGACCGTCAGCCAGAAGATCGTGCGCGGCCAATCCGTCGCGGAGGGCGCTGCCGACGTTCGACACCGGCTGCGGCATCCGCTCGATGCGGCGCAGCGGCGTGCGATCTTCGGATGCTGAACCCACGGCGTCCGGGAGCCGCAGCAGCACGTACCCGAAGCCGACGGCCTCGACGCCGCGAGCCGTGAAGTCGTCGAGCCAGGCGGTGAGCAGCGACCTGAAGGCCGGGTCGCGCGGAGTCGTTCCTCCGTCGCGGATCCAGAGCTCGGCGTAGGCGAGCGGTGTGAGCTCCTCGCGCTGGATCGCCCAGAGGTCGATCTCGGCGGGCACCCACGAGGCGAGCCGTTCGAGGCCGGGAGCGTGGGCGTGCGACTCCCAGTTGCCGAGCAGCTGCGCGGCTCCGCCGGGAGTGAGGAACGACGGCACCGTCCGCACGAACTGCTCGACGAGCGCGTCACCGATGAGTCCGCCGTCGCGATACTCGTACTCGGGAACGCCCTCGGCCCGCGGGGTGATCACGAACGGCGGATTTGAGACGATCAGGTCGAACGTCTCTCCGGCGACCGGCTCGAACATGCTGCCGAGCCGGAACTCGATGTTGCGTGCGCCGTTGAGCCTCGCGTTCAGCTCGGCATAGGCGAGTGCGCGGGTCGAGATGTCCGTCGCGACGACCGACGCCGCGTGTCGCGCGACGAGCAGCGCCTGGATGCCGCAGCCGGTACCCAGGTCGAGAGCACGGTCGACCTGGATCGGCATGACGATCTCGGCGAGCGTGCGCGAGGCGCCGCCGACTCCGAGCACGTGATCGGCGGGGAGAGCGCCGTCGAGCGCCACCTCATCGAGATCGCTGGCGATCCACCATTCGCCGATGCCGTCGGCATCCACGAACGACTGCGGCCGGATCAGCGCCGTGGGGCGGATGCTCTCACCCTCGCTGCGCGCGATACCCAGCGCCACCAGCCCATCGACGCCCGCCGTCGGCAGCGCGGCTGCGACGGCGGACACCGGCTGCGGCATCCCGAGCACGAAGAGTCGACCGAGGGTGGCGAGCACGCCCTCGTCGCCGGCGACGGCGCGGAGGATCGGCTCGCGCAGACCCCGGGCCAGGGCATCGTCGGCCTCCTCGCCCCACAGCCGTCGCAGCGGCTCCGAGCGGAAGTCGGCGGCGTCGAGGTCTACGGCGAGAGCGTCGCTGAGAGCGGGGTCGGGGACGGGTGCAGGGGTGTCGGACACGGCCGTCACTCTACGCGTCTTCAGGGATCTCCTTCGCTCGACGCCTAGAATCGCAAGGTCAGCACTCACGATCAGCCCAGTCACGGGCGTTCGAGGAAGCCCCCTAATGACCGTGTCGATCCCCGAGAGCGGCTTGCGTGCACGTGTTCAGCGTGCGGCGCGAGGTACCGCGGTCTTCGCGATCGCTGTGGGCCTGTGCGGGTTCGCCGCCGTGGGTCGTCCTGCGCCCGCTGTCGCCGCCGAAGAGGATGCTCCGCAGGTCGAGATCCATCTGACGACGGGCGGCAACGGCACCGTGCTGCCCGGCCTGTCGACCTCGGCCACGGTGACGGTGCGCAATGACACCGACAGTGCTCTGTCGGCCGGTCGCGTCGAGGTGGAGCTCAACCGCACCGCTCTGGCCGATCAGGCAGCGGTCAGCGCCTGGCTCGAGTCGGGCGACGTCGACGGCGATTTCGAATCGATCGCGGCCGATGACACCGCACGGGTGGACGCCACGTCCTCAGGCACGACGAGCATGGTCATCACACCGGAGTCCCTCGCAGGACTCGCCCCCGGGGTCTACGCGGTGCGCGCGGCCCTCGAGGGCGCCAGCACGGGCGCGACCGCCGACGACCGCGTCTCGCGCAACACCTCGACGAGCAGCGTGCTCGTGGTCGCCGGTGAGCAGCGGCCCCAGGTGACCGTGTTCGTGCCGATCACATCGACCCCCGACGACGGCGCTCTGCTGACGAGGGATGAACTCACCGAGCTCACGGCCGCCGACGGAGACCTCACGGCCCAGCTCGACGGCGTCGCCGGCACCTCCGCGGTGCTGGCCATCGATCCTGCGATCGTCGCGGCGATCCGGGTGCTGGGCACCTCGGCACCGAGCACTGCCGTCGACTGGCTGCAGCGTCTGGAAGAGCTTCCCAACGAGCGTTTCGCCCTGCAGTTCGGCGACGCGGACGCCACGACGCAGGCGCAGGCCGACCTTCCAGCGCTGCTCGCGCCGACGACACTCGCCCCGTATCTGAACGCCGCCGACTTCACCTCGCTGCCGGAACCCACGGGCACCCCTGACGCCGAGTTCACGCCGTCACCCTCCCCCACGGCCACGCCCGGTAAGGTGCTGCTCCCCGACGACACGGCTCTCACGCGCATCGGCACGGCGGAATCCGGCATCCTGTGGCCGCGATCCGAGGTGACGGTCGACGACCTCGCGCAATTCCGTGCATATCTGGGCGGTGAGAGCACGACGATCCTGTCGTCGACCTCTGTTCCCGGTGCGGTCGGACACGCGGCGGTCGGCGAGCAAGACGTTCTGGTGACGGATGCCGCGGCATCCGACGCGCTCTCGGATGCCGCCGCCGAGTCGGATGCCGCCGCCAGAACCGAGTCGCTCGCGGCGGCGAACGCGTACCTCTTCCTCACGGCGCAGAGTTCCCCGGGAACGATGATCTCCGTGGGTCTCGACCGCGACGAGGACCGCACGTCGGACGCGCTGCGGGCCGCCGTTGGTACCGTCGACTCGGCCGGCGTCGACCTCTCTGCGCTGCGGTCGGCACCCGCGACGTCCGCGGCTCTCGCCGAATCCACGCCGGACGAGCGCGGAGCATCACTGCAGCTGCTGCTCGGCGACGAGACCACGCTGGTCTCGTTCGCCACGATCCTCGACGATCCCCAGGTGCTGTTGAGCCCGGAGCGCATCCGCGTCCTGCGGACGATCCGGGTGGGTCGCGGCGACAGCCAGTTCGACGAGAAGGTCGCCGAGCATCGGCAGGAGACGCGCGCGACGCTGGATGCCGTGCACATCCCGGAGTCGAGCACGATCCAGCTCCTGTCGGCCAACGCGGACCTGCCTTTCAGCATCCGCAACGAGCTCCCCTGGCCCGTGAACGTGAACCTGACGGTCTCACCGAGCGACCCGCGACTCGAGGTGCAGTCGGTCACGCCGGCGCAGATCCCCGGCAACACGACGACGCGGGTCAAGGTTCCGGTATCGGCGCGCGTCGGCAGCGGCGAGCTGAACCTGCGGCTGTCGCTGTCGAGCCCGACCGGCGTCGGCGTCGCTCAGGATCAGACCGTGCGGGTCGCCGTGCGGGCCGAGTGGGAGAACATCGGACTCGCGATCTTCGGTTCGCTCATCGTCGTGCTGCTCGTGCTGGGCGTGCTGCGGACGGTGCACCGCAAGCGGCGCGAGAAGGCGGATGCGGCGAGCGGTTCCGCCGATTCCGTCGATTCCGCCGATTCCGTCGATTTGGAAGAGCAGAAGGACACCCTGTGAGCAGTCTCGGTCGCGCCAGCGCCCTCCTCGGCGCCGGCACCCTCGTCTCGCGCATCACCGGCCTCGTCCGCACGATCGTGCTCGTCGCGGCGATCGGCAGCATCGGCAAGGCCGGGGATGCGTTCGGCGTCGCGAACCAGCTGCCCAACAACGTCTTCACGATCATCCAGACCGGCATCCTCACCGCCGTGATCATCCCTCAGATCGTCAAGGCGGGTTCGCACAAGGACGGCGGGCGAGTCTATATCTCGAAGCTGTTCACCCTCGGCACCGTCGTCTTCCTCGCCGCGACAGGTGTCGCGATGCTGCTCGCGCCGGTGCTCGTCAACGTCTACGCCAAGGGCTACTCCCCCGATCAGCTGGCATTGGCGACAGCGTTCGCATACTGGTGCCTTCCGCAGATCTTCTTCTACGGGCTGTATGCGCTCATCGGCGAGACCTTGAACGCGAAGCGCGTGTTCGGACCGTACACATGGGCGCCGATCGCCAACAACATCGTCTCGATCATCGGCTTCCTCATCTTCATCGCGTTGTTCGGCGACGACCGCAGCCGCGTGGACATGTGGGATCCAACGATGATCGCGGTGCTCGCCGGGACCGCCACCGCGGGCATCGCCCTGCAGGCTGCTCTGCTCCTTTTCGCATGGCGGCGCACCGGCCTGGTCCTTCGCCCGGACTTCCGCTGGCGCGGCGTGGGCCTTCGCCATGTGGGCACATTGGCCGGCTGGACGTTCCTCATGGTCATCGCCGGGCAGCTCGCCGGGCTGGTCCAGACCACGATCGTCTCCGAGTCGACCGGCCACCCGTCCGTGTTCTTCATGCAGGCCGCCTGGCTGGTCTTCATGCTGCCGTACTCGATCTTCGCGATCTCGATCGGCACTCCCTACTTCACGCAGATCGCCGAGCACGCGGCCGAGAAGCGCGACCTCGACGTACGTGCGGACGTCGCGCGCTGCATCCGGGTCATCTCGCTGTTCGTGGTCGGATCGGGCGTCGCCCTCGCCGTCGCCGCCGTGCCGGCGACGCGTATCTTCACGACGAGTTCCGAGCAGGCCGTCCTGGCCGCTCCCGTGCTCGTCTGCTACCTCGTCGGTCTGCTGCCGCTCGCCGTGCTGTTCATCGTGCAGCGCGCCTTCTACGCCTACGGCGACACCCGTACGCCGTTCTACTTCACTCTCGTGCAGGTCGCGCTCATCATCGGGTTCTCGCTGCTGGCGGGGGCGATCGCGCCCGTCGAGCAGCTGGCCGCGGCCATCGCCCTCGGTCAGTCGGTGGCGGGTCTCGTCCAGACCGTCATCGCGATCCTCATTCTGAGATGGCGCCTCGGCGGCCTCGAGCTGCCCTCGACGTTGCTCTCGCTCGTGCGGTTCGCTGTCGCCGCAGTGCCCGCCGGTTTCGCCGGGTGGGGTGTCTACCTGTTGCTCGGCGCCGAGAGCGGCTGGATCGCGGGCAACACCGGCGCGAACTTCGTCGATCGTCTCCTCGGAGCCGTCGGCACCGGAGTGATCGGCCTCGCCGCAGTGGTCGTCTACGTGATCGTGCTCCTGATCCTGCGCGCTCCGGAACTGTCGGCCGCGACCCGCATGCTCCGCCGCTTCCTGCCCGGCCGCTGAGCCGCCGCATCCGCAGCATCCGCAGCATCCGCCCTCGTCCGCAGCATCCGCCCTCGTGGCGTCGAGTTCACGTGCACTCGCCGAGCGCACGGCTTCTTCGCGTCAGCATCCTGTGCAGTCGCCGAGTGAACGCGATGTCGACGCCACGCTCGCGCGGCGATGACCGCCCCGGCACGGGGAATTCCCCGCGGTTACCATTGGTTGAAGCAGCCGAACCCCTTTTCAGGGAAGAGAGAGAGCACATGCGTCAGGTCATCATCATCGGCTCCGGCCCCGCCGGATTCACCGCCGCCATCTACGCGGCGCGCGCGAGCCTCAAGCCGCTGCTGATCGCCAGCTCGGTCGAGGTCGGCGGCGAGCTGATGAACACCACCGAGGTCGAGAACTACCCCGGCTTCCCCGAGGGCATCCAGGGTCCCGAGCTCATGGCGAAGCTGCAGGAGCAGGCCGAGAAGTTCGGCACCGAGGTCGTCTACGACGACGTCACGTCGCTCGACCTGAACGGCCCCGTCAAGACGGTCACGCTCGGCAGCGGCGCCGTGCACGAGACCCGCGCCCTCATCTACGCGACCGGATCTGCCTACCGCAAGCTCGGCATCGAGGGCGAAGAGCGCCTCTCCGGCTACGGCGTCTCCTGGTGCGCCACCTGCGACGGCTTCTTCTTCCGCGAGAAGACGATCGCGGTCGTGGGCGGCGGTGACTCGGCCATGGAGGAGGCGACGTTCCTCACGCGCTTCGCCGACAAGGTCTACGTGATCCACCGCAAGGACTCGCTCCGTGCCTCGAAGATCATGCAGGAACGCGCGTTCGCGAACGAGAAGATCGAGTTCGTGTGGAACAGCGAGGTCGCAGAGATCCTCGGCGGTGACGCTGTCAGCGGCGTCCAGCTGCGGAACACGGTCGACGGCACGCTCAGCGACCTCAAGCTCGACGGCCTGTTCATCGCCATTGGCAACGACCCTCGCACGCACCTCGTGCACGACAAGCTCGACCTCACGGCCGAGGGCACGATCTGGGTCGACGGCCGTTCGTCGAAGACCTCGGTTCCCGGTGTGTTCGCCGCCGGAGACGTGATCGACCCGACCTACCGCCAGGCGATCACCGCTGCGGGATCGGGAACGGTCGCGGCCCTCGACGCGGAGCACTTCCTCGCGGATTTCGATGACGCCTCCGTCGAGTTCCCGGCGGCGGAGGCCGCCGAGATCCTCAGCGCCTGACACCTCGGGAACACAATCGGCTCATCCGCTGTTGCAACGGGTGATACCTCGAATCAAGGAGAGACTCTGATGAGTGCAAAGGCTACGAGCCAGGCGACCTGGGAGCAGGACGTTCTGCAGGCCGAAGGTCCCGTGCTGGTGGACTTCTGGGCCGAGTGGTGCGGTCCCTGTCGTATGGTCGCGCCGGTTCTGGACCAGATCCAGTCCGACAACCCCGACAAGATCACCATCCTCAAGCTGAACGTCGACGAGAACCCGCAGCTCGCGATGCAGTACCAGATCACCTCGATCCCGGCGATGAAGGTCTTCGTCGGCGGGGAGGTCAAGCAGAGCATCATCGGCGCCAAGCCGAAGCCTGCGCTCGAGCAGGATCTCGCCGCATTCATCGGCTGATCGCCCGCTGAGACGTCAGAAGGCGCGGACCGCGAGGTCCGCGCCTTCTTCGCGTCTCCGGATGCCGTCAGCGGGCGGTGTATCCGGCGTCCGCGTGGATCGTCGTGCCGGTCAGGTACGACGAGGCATCAGAGGCCAGCCACAGGCTCGCCTGGGCGATCTCTTCGGCCCGCCCGAAGCGGTTCAACAGGCTCAGTTGGGGCGCGTACTCCTCGGCCGTGTGACCGAACTGCTCCAGAGCACCGCGGAGCATCGGGGTGTCGATCGCCCCGGGGGCGACACTGTTGACGCGGATGTTCTGAGCGCCGTATTCGACAGCGGCGACCTTCGTCATACCGACCACGCCGTGCTTGGCCGCGACGTAGGCGATGTTGTTCGGCTGCGGGCGGAAGCCCGACACGGACGAGATGTTCACGATCGATCCGCCGTCGCCCTGAGCGAGCAGCTGACGGATCTCGTACTTCATGCACAGCGCCGTGCCCTTGAGGTCGACGCTCATGAGGCGGTCCCAGTACATCTCATCGAACTCGGCGACGGGCTTGTCATCAGGCGTCAGGGCCGCGTTGTTCACGGCCACGTCGAGCCGGCCGAAGCGCTCGACGGTCGCGGCCACCATGGCCTCGACCTGGGCGGAATCGGAGATGTCGGCCTTCACGAAGTGCGTCTCCGCGCCGGAGGACGCAATGTCGTCGGCGACGGCTCGGCCCTTCTCCTCGTTGAAGTCGACCAGCGCCACCTTGGCGCCGGCCGCGGCGAAGAGGCGCGCAGTCGCCTCGCCCATGCCCATGGCCGCTCCGGTGACGATCGCGACCTTATCCTGCAGTACGGGGAATGTCATTGTTCTCTCCTTGCTCCCATCTAATCTACACTTGTCGAATTGATTCGGAAGGCTCCTGTGATCGAAGACCCCCGGCAGACGCGCACGAGGGCCGCGCTCGGCGATGCGCTCATGCGCCTTCTCGCGAATGCTCCCCTCGACTCCATCAGCGTGGCGTCGCTGTGCCGCGAGGCCGGAGTGCATCGCACGACGTTCTACGGCCACGCCGGCGGCGTCGAGGAGTTCGCCGTCGACTACCTCACTCGGGATCTCGACCTCGTCGCCACCGTCGACTCGACGGCCGGGCCCGGCATCGACTTCTCGCGCTACCGCACCGCGCTGATCACGCTGCTCCAGCACGTCGCTGACGAGCGCGCCCTGTATCGTCCCCTTCTGAACTCTCGTTGGGGCGGGTCGCTGCGCGCCGCGATCGACGGCCGGCTCCGCGAACGATTCCTCATCGCGCTCGACGTTTTCCGGGCCTCGAATGTCGTCGGCATCCCCGATCGGCGCTCCGAGACCGTGGCGTTCCTCACCGGCGCTCTGGTCGGGATGATCGCCTCGTGGGCGGCATCCGATGACGAAGACGCGGTGACCGCCGCCGACCGTGTGCTCGCGCTCATGCCGGCGTGGTGGCCGGTCGAGCCCGAGAGCGACGCGGACTGAGACCCGATCACTTGTCGGAGACGTCGACGCGCACCCACCCGCGGGCGCTTCGCGCCCGATCGACGATCTCCTGGATGATCGGCGCCTTGGCCCGGTTGTAGCTCTCCGTGCCGCGCGCCGCGGCCGCCACGGCAGCGCACTTCGCTCGCCGGTATCGTTCGGCGTCGTCCGGATGCTCGATCAGCCAGTCCCTCAGAACACGCTGGTGCACGGCATCCCATCCGTCGGCCGGGAAGAAGTGTGCGATATGCGATCGGATGCCGTCGCTCTCGAGGATCATCACCGGATGTGTGCGCACCGCGCTGCCCAGGCGCCAGCCGTCGCGCTCCAGCCCTGCTCGGTGCCGCTCGAAGTCCTCGCCGTCATCGACACGCACCGCGATGTCGATCACGGGCTTGGCGCGCATGCCCGGGACCGCCGTGGAGCCGATGTGCTCGATCACCCAGCCCTGGTTGCCCGAGCGTCGGAGTCGTTCAGCCGCGACGCGGAACTGCTCCGGCCACGACGGATCGTAGGCGACGAGCATCCGTGGCATCAGGCGACCGTCGGATCCCATCGCCGGTAGCGCTGCTTCTCGTCGAGGAGCCCCCACACGGCCGGGGTGAGCTCGGGATACTCCAGCGCGATCTGGCGCAGCACGCGGTAGTGCCGGGCCTGGGTGGGCCGCACACCGTCGTTCGCGGCGATGTTGTCGGCACGAAGCAGGTACACGACGAGCTCGTCGACGCTGGGCAGCTCCTCCATGAACTCCCAGGGGTCCTCTCCCCCGAGCAGACGCTCCTGGATGAGCACGGCGAGCTCGTCGGCCGCTTCGGCACGCAGCACTTCGAGGCTGGCGCGACGGGGGACGGACTCGCTCATGCCTTCCAGCCTACGCGCGCGCAGGACGCCTGCGGCGCTCCACCCGGATGTCCTCGGTCATCTCCTCGAGCTCTTTGCCCTTGGTCTCGGCGACCTTGAAGTACACGAAGAAGAACGACAGCAGCGCGAAGAACGCGTAGAAGCCGTAGGCGAAGGGCAGGCCGATCTGGGCGAAGGCCGGGAACGTCGTCGAGATGAAGAAGTTCGCCGCCCACTGCGCAGCTGCCGCCACGGCGAGGGCGCCGGCGCGGATCGAGTTGGGGAACATCTCCCCCAGCAGCACCCACACCAACGGTCCCCACGTGGCCCCGAAGAACACGACGAAAGCGTTCGCGCAGATGAGTGCGATCGTCGCCCACGGGTCGGGGAGCGTGACGGCCCCCTCGGCATCGAGGGTTCCGAACGAGAACGCCAGGGCCATGAGACCGAGCGACAGTGTCATCCCCACCGAGCCGACCAGGAGCATGATTCGGCGACCGACGCGGTCGACGAGCAGGATCGCGACGATCGTGACGACGATGTTCGTGACCGAGGTGATCACGGTGATCGTGAGGGCCTGCGACTCCCCGAATCCGACCGACTGCCACAGCGTCGTCGAGTAGTAGAAGATCACGTTGATGCCGACGAACTGCTGGAAGACCGAGAGCAGGATGCCGACCCAGACGATGGGCTTGAGGCCCAGCCGGTTGCCGCGCAGGTCACGCAGCGATTCCGAGCGCTCGGTGTTGATCGTGCCGGTGATCTCGGCGATCTTCGCCTTGACGTCGATCGCTCCGGTGACGGTCGTGAGCACCTCGGAGGCCTGCTCGATGCGGCCCTTGGCGACCAGGTAGCGCGGTGATTCCGGCAGCTTCAGCGCCATGATGCCGTAGACGATCGCGGGGATCGCCTCGGCGATGAACATCCACCGCCAGGCGTACAGGCCCCACAGCGACTCCGCCGCTCCCCCGGCGACGTCCGCGAGAAGGGCGTCGGAGAGCAGTGCGACGAAGATGCCCGTCACGATGGCGAGCTGCTGCAGGGATCCGAGTCGGCCGCGCATGTGTGCGGGTGAGACCTCGGCGATGTATGCGGGGGCGATGACGGATGCTGCGCCCACACCGAGCCCACCTACGACGCGCCAGATGATCAGGTCGACGACGCTGAACGCCAGACCTGACCCGACCGACGAGACGAGGAACAGCACGGCCGCGGCCACCATGATCGGGATGCGACCCCACCGGTTGGCCAGGGGCCCTGCGAACCACGCGCCGACCGCACAGCCGATCAGCGCCGACGAGACGGCGAACCCCTTGAGACCGACTCCGAGATCGAATCCCGACGCGGAGCCGGCGAGGGCATCGACGGCTCCGTTGATGACCGCGGTGTCGAACCCGAAGAGGAATCCTCCCAGGGCGGCGGCGATGCTGATCGCGATCACGCGACCGCGGATGGATGAACCTGCTGAACTCGACATGATGGATGCCCTCTCCGACGTCCTGTTGACGCCGAGTCTAGGCCCGTGCCGAGACGTTCGGGCGGCGATTCAGCTCCGGCCGTAGCCTTCTTCGCCGATCTCATCGAGGATGCGGTTCAGGTCCTGGATCGACGCGAAGTCGATGGTCACGGTGCCCTTGCGCGCACCGAGATTGACCTTCACCCGGGTGTTCAGACGGTCGCCCAGCTTGCCGGCGACCTCGTCGAGGTAGGCCCGACGCGCACCGGGCGTCGGCTTGGAGGCTCGGCTGCCGCCCGTCGTCGGCATGGCCTTCGCAGCCTCCTCCGTGGCTCGCACGGAGAGATCCTGGTTGACGACCTTGTCTGCGAGACGCTGCATGGCCTCGGGGTCGTCCAGGCTGAGAATGGCCCTGGCATGGCCTGCGGAGATGACGCCCGCGGCGACGCGCTGCTGCACCGGAACGGGCAGCTTGAGCAGGCGGATCGTGTTGCTGATGCGCGGACGCGAGCGACCGATGCGCGTCGCGAGCTCTTCCTGCGTGATACCAAAGTCCTCGAGAAGCTGCTGGTAGGCGGATGCCTCTTCCAGCGGGTTCAGCTCCGAGCGGTGCAGGTTCTCGAGCAGCGCGTCGCGGAGCAGATCCTCATCCGCGGTCTCGCGTACGACGGCGGGGATCGACGTCAGACCGGCCTCACGCGCCGCGCGGGTGCGACGCTCGCCCATGATGAGCTCGTACTCGCCATCGCTGTTCTTGCGAACGACGACCGGCTGCATGACACCGAACTCGCGCACGCTGTGCACGAGCTCTGCGAGGTGCTCCGGGTCGAAGTGCGTGCGCGGCTGGCGCGGATTGGGGACGATCTCGTTCGGGTCGACCTGGATCAGATGGATGCCGGGGATCGATGCGAGCTGTGCCGCGGCATCCGCCGCCTTCGCCTGCTCGGCTTCCTCCACCTTCTGGATCGATGCTCCGGGGAAGAACACGTCCACGGGCCGCTCTGCCTGATCAGCGGTGGGGATGAGGGCGCTGATGCCCCGACCCAGTCCAGTGCGCTTCGCCATCATTTCTCCTTGCTCTGCGTCGCGCGCGACGCGATCTCGACGGCGGCCTCGCGGTACGCGATCGCGCCGGCCGACTGCCCATCGTAAGCGATGACCGTCTGCCCGAAACTCGGTGCCTCGGATACCCGTACGGACCGTGGAATCACCGTCTCGAGCACCTGCGTCGGGAAGTGCTCACGAACCTCTTCAGCGACCTGATGGGCGAGACGGGTTCTGCCGTCGAACATCGTGAGGAGGATGGTCGACAGGTGCAGGTCGGGGTTCAGATGCTTCTGGATCATCTGGATGCTGCCGAGCAACTGGCTCAGCCCCTCGAGTGCGTAGTACTCGCACTGGATCGGGATGAAGACCTCGGATGCCGCGGTGAACGCGTTGATGGTCAGCAGTCCGAGCGAGGGCGGGCAGTCGATGACGACGTAATCGAAGGGCGTCTCGTCGAGGAGCTCGAGGAGGGCTCGGCGCAGGCGATGCTCTCGTGCGACCTGGGATACGAGTTCGATCTCGGCTCCGGCCAGGTGGATCGTGCTGGGGGCGCAGAAGAGGTTCTCGTCCTCTGGGCTCTGCTGCACGATGTCGGAGAGTGGCACATCGCCGATGAGGACGTCGTAGATGCTCGGCGTCTCGGCATTATGCGGAACGCCCAGCGCCGTCGACGCGTTGCCCTGCGGATCGAGGTCGATGACGAGCACGCGTGCGCCGAGACCTGCGAGGGCCGAGGAGATGTTGACCGCCGTCGTGGTCTTGCCGACGCCACCCTTCTGGTTCGAGACCGTGAGGATGCGGGTGTCTCCGGTGAACTCGAGGGAGACCGCTTCGAGGGCTTTGCGTCGTGCGGAGAGGTCGGCGATCTCCCGCGCGAGCGGCGTGTCGATCCCGAAGGTGTTCGGTGTTGCCTTTTCGGACTGTTTCACGTGAAACATCCACTCCTTTCGGGGCCGTGTTCCACTCTATTCGACTCGTCTATCGATACGCGTTGTTCGGCAAGGTTCGGGGAGGAATCCGCGGGTCGCCCGGCTGTGGAGAGTCAGTCAGCGACTGCTCGCCTCCATGGATAGAGCCTGGTGCCGACGATTCGATCGATCTCTACAGGTCTCCCCGTTCGCGACGCCATGACCTACTGATCGCTCGGCGAAGTCGTCGGCGCAGCTGGCCCGAGCCCGGGCCGGCTGCGCCGATTGTGGGCTGCCGCACTCGGCTCAGCGGAAGGGGCCGCAGCCCCGTCGCAGCTACGTCGGAGCCGGCCTATCTGTGTAGAGCCCATACGGTGCCCCCGTTTCACGTGGAACATGATCGCGTCGGGCGCCGACTGTGCGTTTCAAGCCTTGTCTGGCGCGGCGCTTATGCGCCCTCCGACGGGTGGATATGTCGAGCGAGGAACCTCGCTGCCCCCTCCCCGCATGAGCGGGCACTCCGGTGTGACCCCCGAGATTCGCCTCGAGCGTCTTCTCCGCCGATCCGAACGCGTCAAAGAGGTCCAGCGCCATCTGCCGATCGTTCCCCCGGTCGTCCCACTGCAGCAGCATGTGGACAGGCGCGGTGATGGTACGCGCCACCTGCATGGTCTCCTTCGGGATGTAGCTGCCCGCGAATATCACGGCCGCGGAGATCCGCGAGTCCGTAGCGAGGAGATGAACGGCGATAGCCGCGACGCCACCGGAGATCGCGACGGCTGGCGCAATGCCCCGAATCTGCTGCAGTTCGTCGATCAAGCGTTGCCACTCGGGTACGGCATGCTCGACCAGTGGCATGATCAATCGGTTCACGGTCTCAGGGGACACCGCCCTCCTCTCTCGGAGCGCGGCACGGAGCTCGGCTCGCGCGCGATCGACCTCCACGAGGCGATCACGGCTGCCCGCTCCCGGCAATTCGATCGTGGCGGAGGCGCATCCAAGGGCGGCTGCGGCCCGGGCGCGTGAACGGAGTCGAGGCAGCATACCGTCCACGTCTCCGGGGTGCCCCATGAGGATCAGAGGCGTCGGCGTGGCGGACGACGATGGTTGCCAGAGCACTCCGGGTACTCCGGGTACTCCGTCGAGTGTGAACCTCTGTTCCGACGTGGCCGGCTGACCGGCACCGTCGGACAGGGGCAAGGCTGAATGAGTGAAGTTCATGGTCATGGTGCGTCCCTCGGTAGGAGTTCTGTGCACCGCGCTCCGGTCAGCGAGTTGCATCCGCTCTGGTGATGCGCGCACACGGTCGTATTCATCGCAGGGCACCTCACCTTCAAGATCGGAGTCTCGGACGCATCGATCCTACGCCCGATGACTTCCTCGCCCCTATCGTGCGTTTCACGTGAAACATCGGAGTGCGCGAAACATGAGTTCCTTCGATTTGCGCCGCAGTCCACGCGTCGCGCTTCTCACCTGTTCGTCACCGCTGCTCGTTCTCCAAGCGAGTCGAGAAGAAGCCTCGCACGCGAGTACCGAGGTCAGATGTCCGAAGCTCACTCACTCGCCCACCCATCTCTGGTCCCACGGGAGCAGCTCCCCCGCCCTCTGAGTCACATCGCCACGACCCCTTGGGCCATAGGGACCTTCTCCCTCGCCCCCAACGCTTCGTGGCCAGCGGATGCGGCCGTAGTCCCCAACCGGATCTCAGACACTCGACACCGCGCACCCCGCACGCCGCAGCCCGGCTGACTCGCTGACTCGCTGACTCGGTGACTCGACACGTCACACACCGCGCGGCACACGGCACAAGGTCCACGACGTCTGACACACTCACCCGACACCCGGCAGTCACACTGGGCGCCAGACACCAGACACCAGGCAACAGGCAACAGGCAACAGGCACTGCACTCTGCACTCTGCACTCTGCACTCTGCACTCTGCACTCTGCACTCTGCACTCTGCACTCTGCACTCTGCACCAGGCACTCGACACCCAGCCACACACGCCGCATTCGGTGTCCAACACGCGGCACGCAGCACTGATCGATACTGCGTCGGGCTTGATCGGACGCCTGTCTGCCTGGGCCTTCTGCACGCCCAAGATGCACGGATCAGGTGGACCTCCCTCGATCCACATGGCGTCAACGATGGATGTTTCACGTGAAACATCACTTCGGTCCGGTGTACGGGTTGTCCTCCTGTCGTTAATCAACCTTCCGTTCACAGATACGTGTGACAAGAGTGTGAACTGGCCGGAGCAATACGAGAGCACAACACCATGACGACGGGCCCAGTCCATCGGTGTTCCTTGTGTTTCATAAGCGTCGAACGTGTTTCGTAAGCGTCGAACCGCCGAAGCAGGTGTCCATGATGGTGGGATCAGATACGCGGACGATAAGTCCGGTATTCACTCACGCCGGCTCACGCGCATCGGAAGGCGGCGTGCGAAGCACGAGCCCTGCGGGACCATGCCACATGTGCCGGGCTGGCATGTTTCACGTGAAACACCGCCGCTCTCGCGGCTCCGAGACGATGTCGAGAACGATTCGTCGATATCGAATCGCCTCTTGATCTGGGAAAAACAGCGCAAGGGATGCGATCAGGGCAAGGTGGCCCAACCACCCCTCAAAGGGCAAGGTACGAAGGGGCGCGGAACTGCGTGACGTCCAACCTCGATGCCGCACACGTTCCTCTGAGCGCAGAGGTACGGCGTCATCGCCTCGCTGCCCACTGCTCCATGTCCCGCTGCCACTGAAGCCGGCAGCGCTCTACCCGGCACAGTGTGGATCAGATGGAACTCGATCAACACACCCGCCCTGCGACTTGAGCCCACGGCCGTCTGCGCCAGTAGCGCGAGTCTGCCGGATCGTACTCTGGCCGACACGATGTGATCCAGCGCTCACGGCTTGTGCGGAAGCCCCGTATATCCATACTCGGGCCATGACCATCCCGCGTTCGCGATCGTGCACCCCCGGGTCCTTCTTGGATCGCACCGCCACACGCGGCACCGTCAACCAGTATCGGTGCGATGTTTCACGTGAAACGCCGCTCCCTGCTCACACGACGAGCGCTTGCGCCCAGGATCATCTGCCCTGACCCCGCCTTGATCGACACCTGGTCCCTTTGCATCTCCGCCCTGCCCGGGGCCACCCTCGTGCCGGCACGCTCACAGACTCGGCCACGCGCCGAGGCAATGGGCGCTCACCTAGGTTGCTGCCATAGGTCACGCGTCCAGCGCGGGGTTCGCGGATCCCGACTACCCCTCTTCTACTGGCTTGTCATATCGATGGTCATCCGCACTGGTACCGATCACGCGCAACGAGGTCGTCAGTACGTCGCCGACGACGCCCTCGAGCGGGGCAAAGCAGCAACCGCAGATGAAAGCACGGCTCCATCGAAGGTCCGCCGATGACGGGACAACCACCGCCGTTCAGATCTCAGCAATCGACAGTCTGGCCGATCATTCCAAGAACGAAGAGTACTGACCGACGGGCATCGCGACGTAAGCGTGCCGTTGACAGAGAGAACCTCCAGGCACGCGACCGCAGAGTGGCTTTGCACGCGAGAAGCCGTGGCGCCACTTCCGACGCACGGGGTGACCAAGAATCGAAGTGGAGGGAAGCACCCAAACGAGCAAATATCGCGCGTACGATGTTTCACGTGAAACATCGTACGTACACGGAGACGTCCACGTGGACGTGCTCACCGCGTCTCAGACGCATCCGGGCAACAGGATGTCTTCACAGCTCCCACATACACGACCAAAACTGAGCAAGGCAGCAGCAGGCGCCCTGATGAGAGCTGTGCAGAGGATGTTTCACGTGGAACATCCCCTCGATGGCACCCTTCGCGGCATGCCACCTCGCTACGCGCGGGCGTGTACTGCATCAATGCCCCCAACCGGGCTGAGGGGCGAGTGGACCCCACATTGACCCTCACTACCATTGGTGTCGCGTGGATGTTTCACGTGAAACATCCACGCGAGGTCTGATCGTGCGCGACCAAGCGAGCGCCAGCGAAGGTGGGACCTACGTCAATGCGCCTCGGTCCGGCCGAGGAACCACATGAACCAGCTAATCCCCCACTTGCCGATGATGTACTTCAACAGCGTGGCTCCATGAGGAGACCGCTGCCCGCCAGCTCGAGCGCGAAGGCCCCAAGCTGCCATAGACGTGGGCGAGACCTGCAGACGGAAGACCCACCGCTCTGGGAGATGCACATCGCCCGGTGCTCAGGGGCACTCCACAGACGTCCGCCGTTGCCTCATCGGCAAGAACATCGGCCACGCCGGATGCCCTCCGGCGAGAGCATCCGGCTCACGCCTCAACCTCGAACCCCAGCATTGCCTCCTCGAGCTCCGCAGAAGATGCCTGTCCCTCATCGGTGGCTCCCTTACTCGCAGGTGACAACGATGACGGTGCCCAACGACCAGACTCGGTACGCGCGCACGATGAACGCGGTGCGGAGAGCCCTGACACCCCGCAATCGAACGGGGTACGTCCGGGTCGCGAGAACTCCCGAGTGCGACCGATGTCTCAGGAGGGGGCACTCTACCCCCGAACGTCCTCCCACAGACCCGCACCCGAGTGTCCGGCTACCCGCAGAGCCAACGGACAAGCCCGTCTCGAACCCACCCAAGGCGGGCGCCCCGCGTTCGGGACCCTTCAGCCACACACGAGCGATCCATGTTTCACGTGAAACATCACACCGAAGGTCGACGACGAGTCGATGAGGATCAGACCTCGGACGCCCGGCATCCGACGATCAGACGAAGGACAGTAAAAGCGAAGAAAATACCAGATCAGAATCTAAATCACCGAACACGAGCCTGGATCACTCTTGTGATCTCCGACAGCACGCCCTCGCCGAGCACCTCGACCCGCACGTCACTCAGCTTGTGCTTCTTGATCTGCTTCTGCGCCGCGTCGATCTCGTTCGCCGCATTCACGCCCTTGAGCAGTGCGAGCTCTCCCCCGTCCCGCACCAGCGGTACGGTCAGCGGGATGAGCGTGCGCAACGCGCTCACCGCACGAGCTGTGACGATGTCGAACCGCTCGGTAGCCGGCACCTCCTCGGCGCGGGCACGCAGAACCGTGACATTCGACAGTCCGAGCGCGGCGACCTGCTCATTCAGCCAGGTGACCCGTCGCTCCATCGGCTCGATGAGTGTCCACTGCACCTCGGGCCGCGCGATCGCCAGCACCAGCCCCGGCAGCCCCGCGCCCGATCCGATGTCCGCCACGGATCCGTGGAACAGCGGAGCAGCGATCGCGCTGTTGAGGATGTGTCGCGTCCACAGCCGGGGCAGCTCCAGCGGACCGATGAGTCCGCGCTCCTCCCCTTCGCGGGCCAGCGCCTCTGTGAACGCACGCGCCACGGGCAGTCGATCGCCGAAGAGCTCGGCCGCAACTGCCGGCTCGACCTCGAGATCACTCACGGCGTCGGATCAGTGCCGGCGAAGCACGGTGTGGCGGTCCGCGCCCTCACCGTACGACTCCGAGACGAGGCCGTGCTCGGCGGCGATGTCGTGCACGAGCTTGCGCTCGTAGCTCGACATCGATGGCAGCGACGCCTGGGACGCACCGCCCTCGAGCTTCTCGGCCGCGGCCTTCACCAGCGTCTCGAGTTGACGACGCCGGGCGTCCCGCGATCCCCCGATGTCGAGGATCAGACGCGAGAAGCCGCCGGTCTTGCTCTGCACGGCCAGCCGCGTGAGCTCCTGCAGCGCTTGCACGGTGTCGGGAGCCGAAAGCAGCGACAGTGCGCCACCTTCCGCCTCGACCGACACGTACGCCCGACCCTGACGGACGTCGAGGTTCAGATCGCCATCGATGTCCGCGATGTCCAGGAGCTCCTCGAGGTAGTCCGCGGCGATGTCGCCCTCGGCTTCGAGCTGAGCCACCGTGGGCTCGACGGTCTCGGTCAGGTTGTCGGTCATGAGCCGGACCCCTTCTTCTTCGCACGCTTCTTGCCCACGGGCTGCTGACGCTTGGGCGCCTCGGCCTTCGCACGCTCGACCTCGTCGACGAGGCGCTGCTGCTCGGCCTCGTACACAGCCATCGGGACGACCTTGCCAGAGGAGTCGATGGCCTTGCCCTTACGGGCCAGGCGCTCCTCGCGGGCCTTGGCGGCCTCGGAACCCGGGGTGGGCATCTCGCGGATGACGAGGAACTGCTGCCCCATGGTCCAGATGTTCGAGATGAACCAGTAGACGACGACGCCGAGCGGGAAGAACACACCCGAGAAGATGAAGCCCAGCGGCAGCACGTAGAGCATGATCTTCTGCATCTGGTACGCCTGGCCGGTCTTGGCCTCGGGCGACAGGTTCTTCGAGATGATCTGCAGCTGGGTGAAGAACTGCGACGCGATCATGAGCACGACGAGCGTGACGAGGATGATGATCGCCGTAGTGTTCTGAGCATCCACCGCGTTGCCCAGCGTCTCGTGCAGCGAGGCGACGCCGAAGAGCTTCGCGTTGTAGAACTCCTGGGTCAGTTCGGCGTCCAGAAGACCTACTCCACCGATCTGGTCCTTGGCGTGCTTGCTCACATCGCTGAGCACGCTGTACAGCGAGAAGAATACCGGCATCTGAACGAGCAGAGGCAGACAGCTCGACATCGGCGTCGTGCCATGCTTCTTGTACAGCGCCATCGTCTCGCGGCTCATCGCCTCGCGGGACAGCTGGTCCTTCTTACCGCGGTACTTCTCCTGCACCTTGCGCAGTTCAGGGGCGATCTCCATCATCTTGCGCTGGCTCTTGATCTGCCTGACGAACAGCGGGATGAGAGCCGCACGCACGACGATCACGAGACCGACGATCGAGAGAACCCAGGTCAGACCGGAATCCGCCGCCAGTCCGACGGCCGTCAGCAGCCAGTGCCACGCGACGAGGACGAGCTCGACGAGCCACTTCAGCGGCCAGAGGATCGTTCCGATCAGGTCGAATCCGCCTGAAGACGGGGCAGATGACGGCGAAGCCGCCGCGAGCAGAAGGTCAAGACCCACTGTTCAGTCCTTTCGGGCAGGAACGACGAAACCCCGAGCGGTCAGGTCGTAGCGGAAGTGGTGGTGCGGACGGACGTCGTCGACGCCTCCGCGAGTCCATGGATTGCAGCGGAGGATGCGCCACGTCGAGAGGAGGGTGCCCCTCACGGCGCCGTGCTGCTGCACCGCACCTACAGCGTAAGCCGAACACGATGGGTAATAGGCGCATACATCCCCGTAGAGGGGAGAGATCACCTTGCGGTAGCCGGCGAGAAAGCCCAGCACCAGATTCCGGGGGATCAATGGGATGCTGCGCACCAGGCCGTCCGCGTGCAGGTGGCCCGTCCCGATCGACGACGCCGGGAGTGCGCTCATGCCGACACCCGGCTCAACCGTCCGAGACACCGGCGCACATCAGCACTCAGCTCGGAGTAGGAGGCGGTGGCGGATGCAGGAAGGGCACGGATGACGACATCCGTGCCCTCGGGGACACCGGCCAACGCTTCCGCACACACGGCCTTGAGCCGTCGACGAACGGAGTTGCGGACCACAGCGGTGCCCACCTGCTTGCTGATGATGAAGCCGAATCTCGCGGCTCTGCTCTCGCCCGTCGACAGCATCGACGTCACGACGCGTGCCCCGCCACAACGGGACCCCCGTCGAACGACCAGTCGATAGTCGCTCCCGCGGGTCAAGCGATACGGGCGGGCGAGCACAGCGGCTTAAGCGGAGAGCTCGACGCGGCCCTTCGCGCGGCGGGCCGACAGGATCGCGCGGCCGGCGCGGGTACGCATGCGGGCGCGGAAGCCGTGCTTCTTGGCGCGACGACGGTTGTTGGGCTGGAAGGTGCGCTTGCTCATGGAATCACTCCGGAAAATGCTGCCACCGGAACCATTTCGACCGGAGACATAGGGAACTGCCGTTCAGGCATAAGTCAACCGATTAAGGGTACGTCCTGGCGGCGCGCAGAGCAAATCTGCGCGCTCATCAGGTGGTCAACCGGGCGCCCGCCATCCATCGGCGGCGGAGAACCCACACCCATTATCCACAACTGTGCACAACTCTGCAGACGCAACACGCCCGCGTATTTTCAAGGGCAGGTTGCCGTTCAGAGCGGGGGTGACTACCGTGGCAACCGAAGTTATCCACAGGGGATCGCGACCCACAGCATCCCTGACCTATCCCCGTCCGGAGCGTCATGTCCTCACCTGCCCAGCCCGACGTTCCGATCTGGACCACGGTGCAGGATCTTCTGGAGGCCGACGATCGGGTGACCCCGCAGCTCCAGGGCTTCCTGAGCCTGGCCGTGCCGGCCGGAGTCATGGCCGCGACCCTCTACCTCGAGGTCCCGAACGACCTCACCGCCGCGCAGATCAACAAGCGGCTGCGGCTGCCCATCATGGAGGCGCTCGCCCACATCGGCGACGAGGTCACCTCATACCGGGTGGTGGTGAACCACGAACTCGCCGAACAGCCGACCGCGCCGATCGCGGTGGCCGATTACGGACGCCAGGAGTCGCCGCGTCCCGAGTCGCCGATGGAGCAGCAGCCGACTCCGATCCGCCACGAATCGCGGCTGAACCCGAAGTACACGTTCGACAACTTCGTCATCGGACAGTCCAATCGCTTCTCGCACGCCGCGGCGGTCGCTGTCGCCGAGGCTCCCGCCAAGGCGTACAACCCGCTGTTCATCTACGGCGATTCCGGACTCGGCAAGACACACCTCCTGCACGCGATCGGCGACTACGCGCAGTCGCTCTACACCGGAGTCAAGGTGAGGTACGTCTCCAGCGAGGAGTTCACCAACGATTTCATCAACTCGATCGCGAACAACCGTGGCGCCGCATTCCAGGCCCGCTACCGCGAGGTCGACATCCTCCTCATCGACGACATCCAGTTCCTGCAGGGTCGCGCCGAGACCCAGGAGGCCTTCTTCCACACCTTCAACACCCTTCACGACCACAACAAGCAGGTCGTGATCACCAGTGATGTCGCCCCGAAGCTCCTCACCGGATTCGAGGACCGGATGCGCAGCCGCTTCGAGTGGGGCCTCATCACCGATGTGCAGGCCCCCGACCTCGAAACGCGCATCGCCATCCTGCGCAAGAAGGCGCAGAGCGAATCCCTGCACATCCCCGACGACGTGCTCGAGTACATCGCGACGGTCGTGTCCTCCAACATCCGCGAACTCGAAGGCGCACTCATCCGCGTCTCCGCGTTCGCGAGCCTGAACCGCTCAGCGCTCGACATCTCCCTCGCGCAGACCGTGCTGCGCGACATCGTCGACACCGCCGAGGACAACATCATCTCGCCGACCGACATCATCACGGCCACGGCGCAGTACTTCAAGCTCACGGTCGACGACCTCTACGGGTCGAGCCGCTCGCAGCAGATCGCCACCGCTCGACAGATCGCCATGTATCTGTGCCGGGAGCGCACGAACCTCTCGCTGCCCAAGATCGGACAGCTCTTCGGCAACCGCGACCACACGACGGTGATGTACGCGTACAAGAAGATCAGCGAGCTGATGAAGGAGCGCCGGTCGATCTACAACCAGGTCACCGAGATCACCACGCAGCTCGGTCGACGCTGACGCGCGATCTCGTTCCACACCTCAAAAAGGGGCATGCGGCGTCCGTTCGGACGCTGTGTGCCCCTTTCCCGTCCTCGCAGCAGGAGATTTTCGGACGGATTCCGACGATTTCCCACATGTGGATAACTTGTGGATGAATCTCTCGAACATCGGGACGACTGTGGGGTTAACCGGCCGAGTTGTGGATAACTCCGAGGGGACGGGACGACGAGCGGATGCCGTCAAACCGCGGATTCCTCAGGGATTCCACAAGTGACAAGGATGTAGTTCCCTACTCGCGACTGCTTTCCACCGACTTATCCACAGTTTCCACAGCTGTTAACACCGTTAAGAAGTTAATCCGATTCAGGCGCGATCCGATCACCAGACGGTGTGAAAACCCGACGCGGGGTCCGCGACCCCGATGCGAATGACAAGTCGTAGGGAAGAGCCGGACTCTCCGGCTAGCATGGGAAGCCCTGCACAGGCAGAGGCGTTCATTCGTGTCATTCGACGGTCTGGACTTTCACAAACGACGAGGGAGAACCCGTGAGGTTTCAGGTCAACCGCGATGTCTTCAGCGAAGCGGTCTCCTTCGTGGTCAAGCTGCTGCCACAACGCAACCCTCAGCCGATCCTCGCCGGAGTGCTGATCGAAGCGGACGGATCGGGTCTGACGCTCTCGGCGTTCGACTACGAAGCATCGGCTCGGACGACGATCGAGGCCACTGTCGACACTCCTGGCACGATCCTCGTCCACGGACGACTGCTGTCCGACATCGCAAGCCGACTTCCGAACGCACCGATCGAGATCGCCGTTGAAGACGACGGAGGCATCGCCGTCACGTGTGGTTCGGCGCGATTCACCCTTGCGGCCATGCCGGTCGAGGAGTACCCGTCGATTCCCGAGGTCTCGGGCACCTCCGGCGTCGTACCCGCCGACGATTTCGGCACGGCGATCTCCCAGGTCGGTTTCGCGGCCTCTCGTGATGACGTGACCCCGGTGCTCACCGGCGTGCAGCTCGAAGTGTCCGGACAGAACCTCAGCCTCGTCGCGACCGACCGCTATCGGGTCTCGCTGCGCGACGTGCCGTGGGACGGCGAAGCCGTGGAGAACACGGCACTCGTGCCGGCGCGCACTCTGGTCGAGGTCGGGAAGACCTTCGGTCACGCTGGAACCATCCAGGTCGCGTTCTCCGGGGCTGGTGACCGAGAGATCATCGCGTTCACCGCGGGCAACAAGACCGTGACCTCGCTCCTGATCAAGGGCAACTTCCCGCCCGTGCGTCGGCTCTTCCCCGAGCAGACCGACCATTACGCGGTCGTGAACACCGCAGATCTCGTCGAAGCCGTGCGTCGCGTCGCGCTCGTTCTCGACCGTGCCGCTCCCCTGCGCTTCACCTTCACCAGCGACAGCGTGACGATGGATGCCTCCGGCAGCGAGCACGCGCGAGCATCCGAGTCCGTCGACGCGATTCTGCACGGTGGCGACGACGTGACCCTCGGTCTCAACCCGCAGTACCTGACCGAGGCCCTCGGCGCCGTGAAGAGCGAATTCGTGCGGATCACGTTCACCTCCAGCGACAACGCGAACAAGCTCAGCCCGGTGCTGATCACGAGCCAGACCTCCGTGGAGCAGGCCGGGCTCGACTCGTTCAAGTATCTGCTGCAGCCGAACCTGCTGCTGCGCTGAGTCGGGCGGCGCGATCTGCGCCGATCTCCCCGTCCGGAGCCTCGTCCCGCGCGTCTCTCGATGCGTCCTGACGTCTGTTTCTCGCCTCTGCGACGGGAAGCCCAGCGGAAAAGCTCGGAAATAGACCCAGAAAACGGTTTCTCCCGAGCGATCTCCGAGGTGCTCCACGCCCGCTGCCAGCCGGAATCCGGCGACGGCGATGATTCGGTGAGTTCCGCGATGTCCGCGAACCGGCGTTACCTGCCCGAAATCCGTGTGCCGACAGCGCGAAACATGGCCCTGCGAGAGTCAGCCGTACCCGAAGAGCACGGCTGCTCCGCATAGCCGTGCGGCCGAGCTCGTCTTCCCCCAGACGAAAGAGGCCTTCGCATGCCCGAAACGCCCCCTCCCCGGAGATCCCGCATCGTCCCGCTGAGCGCGACGCTCGCAGCGTCCGGACTTCTGATCCTCGGTACCGCCGGCCCCGCGGCGGCCGTGGTCGTCGAACCCGCGTACGGGACCCTGGTGCTCGCCGCCCAGCCCGAGGCCGTGTCGGTCGGCGACACCGTGACGGTCACGGCATCCGCTTCCGCCCTCGCCGACGCCTATGCCTACGATCTCGACATCGCCTACGACCCCGCCCTGCTGAGCTTCGTCGCCGACAGCGAGGTCGTTCCGGAAGGAGGCTTCGGTACGTCGACAGACGACGGCGACTCCGTCTCGGCCGTCGCGACCCGCCTCGGAACGTCGCCGGGCCTCACCGGCGATCATGATCTCGTGACCCTGACGTTCACTGCGATCGCGGCAGGAGACGCGACCTTCACCCTCACCGCGGGCGAGATTGTCGACTCCGAAGGATCCACGACCGCGGTCGACACCGAATCCGACACTCTCTCGGCTTCGATCACGATCGCGGCTCGTGAGGACGAAGGCGCTGCAGGAGCATCCGGACCCGGAGAGGGCACCGGTGCAGACGGATCCACCCCCACTCCTGTCGCCGAGCAGACGCCATCGGCCGGTGACGGTTCGCTCGCGTCCACCGGTACCGACTCCACGGTCTGGATGCTGGTCGGCGCCGCAGCCCTTGTCGCCGTCGCTGCCGGATCGGTCGTCGTCGTGCGGAGGAAGACCCGATGAGAAACATATTCCGCACTGAGAATACGACTCGAGACGTGGGAGACGAGAACGTGAAGACCACCATCCTCCGCATCGGTTCCGCGGCCACCGTCATCACCGGCGTCGTCGCGTTGACCGGATCCATCGGCAGCGCCGCGACGGCCGCGACCGTCGAGGCTCCGATCCTGGCGCCCTACTACACGCAGCTCGATGTGACCGGCGACGACCAGGTGACGGTCGACGACCTCGCGGTCGCTGCCGGAGCCCTCGGTCTGACCGAGGCCTCGCCCGAGTGGGAGGAATTCGCGCTGCTCGACACCGACGGCGACGGCACGCTGACCGTGACCGATCTGAGCGACCTCTCGCACCGCATCATCTACGACGACGGACCCTTCGAACTCGTCGAGGCGAGCGTCATCGACATGCAGGCCGCGATGAACGCCGGAGTGGCCACATCGGTGAGCATCACACAGGAATACATCGACCGGATCGCCGCGTATGACCGCACCACGGTCGCCGGGGGCAGTCGTCCGCTGAACTCGGTCATCACGGTGAACGATGCGGCGCTGAGCGCAGCGGCCGAGGCCGACGGCATCCGTGCCTCCGAGGGCATGACGAGCATGCTCCTCGGTGTGCCGATCGCGCTGAAGGACAACTACGACACCGACGACATGGTCACCACCGGCGGCTGCGGCTGCTGGAACGAGAACCAGACCGCGACGGATGCCGCGATGGTCGAGGGTCTGCGGGCCGACGGCGCCGTGATCCTCGCGAAGACCAGCCTCGACGAGTTCGCCTACGGCTTCGTCTCGGAGTTCTCGTCGTTCCAGGCACCCGGATCGACGCTCCTCGTCGCCAGCCCCTACGACACGACCCGCACCGCGGGCGGTTCGAGCGGAGGAACCGGAGCAGCTATCGCCGCGAACCTCGCAGGCATCGGCTTCGGCACCGACACCGGTGGCTCGATCCGCGTCCCCTCGTCGTACAACCAGTTGGTCGGCATCCGTCCGACCGTCGGTCTCGCCAGCCGCGACGGGATCATCCCGCTCGCGCTGTCGCAGGACACGGGCGGCCCCATGGCACGGTCCGTGCTCGACGCCGCGGTGGCGCTCGACGCCGTCGTGGGTGTCGACGAGGCGGACCCGGTGACCTCCCGCCAGGAGGGGCTCGTGCCCGAGTCGTACACGTCGTACCTCGACTCCGGTGCACTCGACGGCGCGCGGATCGGCTACATCTCGTCGATGGTCGGCTCCAACGCCGGCACCGTCCGGCTCTTCACCGAGGCGACCGCCGATCTGACGGCGCAGGGCGCGACCGTGGTCCAGGTCACTCCCCCGGCGGCCTTCTCGGCCGTGCTCAACGAGGGATCGGGATCGACGAACGAGTTCCTGCACGACCTGAACGAGTACATCGCCACGCACCTCGGACCGGACGTCGAGGCGCGGACGCTGCCCGACATCCTCGCGACCGGCAACTTCGTCACCTCGCGCAGGTCCATCTACGAGTCCCGCAACGCGGTGACGGACGCGACGTACGAGGCATGGGCCGGCGAGAACGGCAGCCACACCCTGCAGCTCGCTGCCGGAAAGGACCTGGTCACCCAGATGATGGACGACCTCGACCTCGACGCGATCGTCTACCCGAGCACCAACGCCTACGGCACCCAGGGCACGAACATGCGGCTGAGCCCGAACACGGGGATGCCGTCGGTCACCGTGCCGATGGGGCAGACGATCGAGGGCGAGACCCTTCCGGGGAGCGGCGTGAACCTCGAGTTCCTCGGCCGCGACTTCGGCGAGGGACCACTGCTCGGTCTGGCGTATGCGTTCGAGCAGGCGACCGAGGCCCGCACTTCACCGTCGCTGTACGGGCCGTTGCCCTGATCGCTCGCTGACCCGAAAACGGTCAGCCGCGGCCCGGTCGCCGTGCGAGCACTCCTCGCCGGCGGCCGGCCCGCGCGCACAACACCTCACAACTTCGCATTCCAGATCCGGAATGCAGGCGGACAGGCAGGAACCGGATCGAGAGTGAGGAGTTGAGCGCACCGCGGGGCCTCTGTCAGAGGCCCCGGATAAGCTGGCTCCCGTGATTGTGGAGCACCTGAGTCTGGTCGATTTCCGCAATTACGCGACCGCGGAACTCGCCCTGCACCGGGGGCCCAATGTGCTCGTCGGCCGCAACGGCCAGGGTAAGACGAACCTCGCCGAGGCCGTGGTCTTCCTCGCGACGCTCGGGTCGCACCGCGTGTCGTCCGACGCCCCCATGGTGCGCGACGGCCAGGAGTTCGCCGTGATCCGCGCGCGGCTGTCGCACGGGGAGCGCAAGGTCCTTCTCGAGGTGCAGCTGAACCGCCAGGGCTCCAACAAGGCGCGGATCAACGGCTCCCCGGCCAAGACAGGCGAACTCCCCCGCTACGCGCATGTCGTGCTCTTCGCTCCGGAGGATCTGCAGATCGTGCGCGGCGACCCTTCGTCGCGTCGACGCTTCGCCGATCAGCTGCTGATCCAGCGGACGCCCCGCATGTCCGCCGTGCTCGGCGATTACGACCGCGTGCTCAAGCAGCGCACCGCCCTACTGAAGTCGGCCAGGGCCCGCGGCATCCGCGGCGAGGGCCTCGCGACCCTCGACGTGTGGGACGACAAGCTCGTGGCGCTGGGTTCCGAGATCATCGCGGCTCGACAGCGGCTCGCCGCCGACCTCCAGCAGCCGGTGGCCGATGCCTACGCGGCGATAGCCGGCGCCGATCATCGACCCCGCCTCGAATGGGCGCTGTCGGTGCGGGGCGCCGATCCCGAGGACGGCGACGACGACGCGGCCCCCGACACCAGCGGTGACGTATCCGAGATGTTCCGGGCCGCGCTCGCGGCGAAGCGTGCCCAGGAGCTCGAGCGTGGGCTCACCTTGACCGGACCGCACCGCGACGACCTCGTGCTCCGGGTGCGCGACCTGCCGGTAAAGGGCTACGCCTCGCATGGCGAGTCCTGGTCGATCGCTCTCGCGCTGCGGCTCGCTTCTGCCGAACTGCTGCGCAACGAGTCGCCGGCCGGAGATCCGGTCCTCATCCTCGACGACGTGTTCGCCGAACTCGACGGCGATCGACGCCGGCGTCTGGCCTCGCTGACGGCGGGTTACGAGCAGGTGGTGGTGACCGCGGCGGTGGAGGAGGATATCCCCGAGATCCTGCACCGTCACGTGGTGCGCATCAGCAACGGCACGATCAGCGACGAGCGGGCCACCGGCAGCGACGAAGGGCTGGCGGGCGACGACCGACGGACCGCAGAGGAGGACGCGCATGACTGACATCTCCGCCAACCTCGCGGCCGCGGCATCCGACACTCCAGAGACCGTCGCGACCTATCTGCGCCTGCGCGGGTTGCAGCCCAGTTCGAAGAACTGGAAGCGCAAGCGCCGCACTGTCGTCGACGACGACAATGCACCGTTCTCGAAAGGTCGCGATCCCGGCACTCTGGGCGATATTCTCGACAAGCTCACCCGGGATTCCGGATGGCAGGCGACGCTGGCCCGCGAGGATCTCGTGCTGCAGTGGGCGGAACTCGCCGGCGCAGACACCGCGAAGCACTCCGAGCCCGTCTCGATGGAACGCGGCGTACTCACCGTGAAGTGCGACTCCACGGCGTGGGCGAAGAACCTGCAGTACATGCGGGGCACGATCCTCACCGAGATCGGACGCCGGTATCCGGATGCCGGTGTCGAGAACCTCCGCTTCATCGGTCCGGACGTGCCGTCGTGGAAGTGGGGTCCGCGCGTAGTCCCTGGACGGGGTCCGCGAGACACCTACGGGTAGGGGCACTGGGGAGGGGTCCGAACCGCTCAGACGGCCTCACACGGCGTCTCAGGCCACATCAAGACGCGAAACCCCGCTAGAATGGAGTTTCGTTACACCGATGTGGAAGGCCCAGGATGACGCCGGAATCCCCAGCTGACGAGACGGAATCGACCAACGGGGACACCCCCGACCCGCAGACCGCTTCGTCGGAGGCGTTCTCCGCGCCGGAGCAGGCCGAGTACGGGGCCGACTCGATCCAGATCCTCGAGGGTCTCGAAGCCGTCCGCAAGCGGCCCGGCATGTACATCGGCTCCACGGGGCCGCGTGGTCTGCACCACCTCGTCTACGAGATCGTCGACAACTCGGTCGATGAGGCGCTGGCGGGGTACGCCGACACGATCCTCGTCACCCTCCGCGCCGACGGCGGCGTCGAGGTCATCGACAACGGCCGCGGCATCCCGGTCGATCCGCACTCCTCCGACCCGAACAAGTCGACGGTCGAGGTCGTGCTGACGATCTTGCACGCCGGTGGCAAGTTCGGCGGCGGGGCGTATGCCGTCTCCGGTGGTCTGCACGGTGTCGGCTCGTCGGTCGTCAACGCTCTCTCCACCCGCTTCGAGGTCGAGGTCAAGCAGAAGGGCTTCGTCTGGCGGCACAGCTTCGCCGACGGCGGCATCCCGCAGCAGCAGCTCGAGAAGGGCGAGGAGACCTCGGCGACCGGAACGACGATCCGCTTCTGGCCGGATGCTGAGATCTTCAAGGAGAGCGTCGAATTCGAGTACGACACGCTCCGCACGCGCTTCCAGCAGATGGCATTCCTGAACAAGGGTCTGCGTATCGAGCTCGTCGACGAGCGTCCGCAGTCGGCGTACGAGACCGAGGAGAACGGCGAGGCGATCACGGCTCAGCCTCGCGACGTCTTCCTCTACGAGCGCGGTCTCGTCGACTACGTCGAGTACCTCAACAAGGTGCGTCACGCCGAGGTCGTGAACGAGGAGATCATCTCGTTCGAGTCGGAGGACACCGAGCGCAAGATCTCGCTCGAGATGGCGATGCAGTGGACCACCTCGTACACCGAGAACGTATTCACCTATGCGAACACGATCAACACGCATGAGGGCGGCACGCACGAGGAGGGCTTCCGTGCGGCGCTGACGACCCTGGTGAACCGCTACGCCCGCGCCAACAACCTGCTCAAGGAGAAGGACGACAACCTCTCGGGTGACGATGTCCGCGAGGGCCTGACGGCCGTGATCTCCATCAAGCTCGGCGAGCCGCAGTTCGAGGGCCAGACGAAGACCAAGCTCGGCAACTCCGAGGCGAAGCCCTTCGTGCAGAAGATCGTGAACGACCAGCTCGGCGACTGGTTCGAGCGCAACCCCGTGCAGGCGAAGAACGTGATCCGCAAGGCGATCGACGCCGCGACCGCCCGCCTCGCAGCCCGCAAGGCGAGGGAGACCGCCCGCCGCAAGAGCGTCTTCGAGTCGGCGGCGATGCCGGACAAGCTCAAGGACTGCACGAGCAAGGATCCCTCGATCAGCGAGATCTTCCTCGTCGAGGGTGACTCGGCAGGCGGCTCGGCCGTGCAGGGTCGCGACCCGCACACGCAGGCGATCCTCGCGCTCCGGGGCAAGATCCTCAACGTCGAGCGCGCCCGCCTCGACAAGGCGCTGGGCAACAAAGAGGTCCAGGCGATGATCCAGGCCTTCGGCACGGGCATCGGCGAGGACTTCGACATCGAGAAGGCGCGGTATCACAAGATCGTGCTGATGGCGGATGCCGATGTCGACGGCCAGCACATCACGACGCTGCTGCTCACGATGCTGTTCCGCTACATGCGCGGGCTCATCGAGGCCGGCTTCGTCTATCTCGCGATGCCGCCGCTGTACCGCCTGAAGTGGACCAACCAGCCGCACGAGTACGTCTTCAGCGATGCCGAGCGCGACGCCTTGCTCAAGCACGGTCTCGAGAACGGCAAGCGCATCCCGAAGGAAGCCGGCATCCAGCGCTACAAGGGCCTCGGCGAGATGAACCCGAAGGAGCTGTGGGAGACGACGATGGACCACACCACGCGTACGCTCCGCCAGATCACGATCGAGGATGCCGCGGCTGCGGACGAGATCTTCAGCGTGCTGATGGGCGAGGACGTCGAGTCGCGTCGCGGGTTCATCCAACGCAACGCCAAGGACGTCCGCTTCCTGGACATCTGAGATGCGTTTCGTCTCGCTTCGCTCGCTCAACGACCGGGTTCCTTTCCCGGTCGTTGAGCGAGGAGCGCAGCGACGAGACGAAACGCCTGACGACGACTCTTCCTCCTGAACGAGAGAACGACTATGACTGACGAAGAACGCCCCGAACTCGAGCACGAGCACGGCAAGATCGACCAGGTCGACCTGCAGTCGGAGATGCAGCGCAGCTATCTCGACTACGCCATGGCCGTCATCGTGGGCCGTGCCCTCCCCGACGTGCGCGACGGACTGAAGCCCGTGCACCGCCGCGTCATCTACGGCATGTACGACGGCGGGTTCCGGCCCGACAAGTCGTTCTCGAAGTGCGCCCGCGTGGTCGGCGAAGTCATGGGTCAGTACCACCCGCACGGCGACTCGGCGATCTACGACGCCCTCGTCCGCCTCGTGCAGCCGTGGTCGCTGCGCTACCCGCTGGCGCTGGGCCAGGGCAACTTCGGCTCGCCCGGCAACATGGGCGCCGCAGCCCCCCGGTACACCGAGACCAAGATGGCCCCTCTTGCGCTCGAGATGGTGCGCGACATCGAAGAGGATACGGTCGACTTCCAGGACAACTACGACGGTCAGACCCAGGAGCCGACCGTCCTTCCCGCGCGCTTCCCGAATCTGCTGGTCAACGGCTCCGTCGGCATCGCGGTCGGCATGGCGACGAACATCCCGCCGCACAACCTGCGCGAGGTCTCCGAGGCGGCGCTGTGGGCGCTCGACAACCCCGGGATCTCGCGCGAGGAGCTGCTCGATGGCCTCATCCAGCGCATCCCTGGCCCGGACTTCCCGACCGGCGCGCAGATCCTCGGCACGAAGGGCATCCACGAGGCGTACCGCACGGGGCGTGGCTCCATCACGATGCGAGCTGTGGTCAACGTCGAGGAGATCCAGGGCCGCACCTGCCTCGTCATCACCGAGCTGCCGTATCAGGTGAATCCCGACAACGTCGCGGTGAAGATCGGCGACCTGGCCCGCGACGGCAAGATCACCGGCATCGCCGACATCCGTGACGAGTCGTCCGACCGCACCGGTCAGCGCCTCGTCGTCGTCCTCAAGCGGGATGCCGTCGCCAAGGTCGTGCTGAACAACCTGTACAAGCACACGCAGCTGCAGGAGAACTTCGGCGCGAACATGCTCGCGATCGTCGACGGCGTGCCCCGCACGCTGGCGATCGACGGGTTCGTCACGAACTGGATCACCCACCAGCTCGAGGTCATCGTCCGCCGCACCCGTTTCCGCTTGGCCAAGGCCGAGGCGCGGATGCACATCCTGCGCGGATACCTCAAGGCGCTCGACGCCCTCGACGAGGTCATCGCCCTGATCCGCCGTTCGCCCACGGTGCAGGAGGCGAACGAGGGCCTGCAGCGACTGCTCGACATCGACGACATCCAGGCCCAGGCGATCCTCGACATGCAGCTGCGCCGCCTGGCCGCACTCGAGCGCCAGAAGATCATCGACGAGGCCAACGAGCTCGAGGCCATGATCGCCGAGTTCAAGGCGATCATCGCCGACGAAGGACTGCAGCGCGACATCATCCGCACCGAGCTGACCGGCATCGTCGACAAGTTCGGCGACGAGCGCCGCACGCACATCCTGCACGGGTTCGACGGCGACGTGTCGATGGAAGACCTCATCGCGGAAGAGGAGATGGTCGTCACCGTCACCCGCGAGGGCTACATCAAGCGCACCCGCAGCGACAACTACCGTTCACAGCACCGCGGCGGCAAGGGAATCAAGGGAGCGCAGCTGCGTGCCGACGACATCGTCGAGCACTTCTTCGTGACCACGACCCACCATTGGCTGCTGTTCTTCACCGACAAGGGTCGTGTCTACCGCTCGAAGACCTATGAGGTTCCCGAGTCCGGTCGCGACGCGAAGGGCACGCACGTCGCGAACCTGCTGGCCCTGCAGCCGGGAGAGAAGATCGCGCAGATCCTCGACATCCGCGACTACGAGGTCGCCGACTACCTGGTGCTCGCGACGCGCGACGGCCTCGTCAAGAAGACGGCGCTTTCGAGCTACGACACCAACCGTCAGGGCGGCGTCATCGCGATCCGTCTGAACGACGAGGACGAACTGGTGTCTGCGCTCATGGTGAACGCCGAGGACGACATCCTGCTCATCAGCCGCAAGGGCATGTCGGTGCGCTTCAGCGCGACCGACGAGGCCCTCCGCCCCATGGGACGGGCCACTGCCGGCGTGAAGGGCATGAAGTTCCGAGAGGGCGACAGCCTGCTCTCGGCATCCGTCGCCGCCGCTGATCAGTTCGTCTTCGTCGTCACCGACGGCGGCTACGCGAAGCGCACCGCGGTCGATGAGTACCGGGTGCAGGGACGCGGCGGATTCGGCATCAAGGTCGCCAAGCTCAACGATGATCGGGGCACTCTTGCGGGTGGTCTGATGGTCTCCGAGGACGACGAGGTCTTGGTGGTTCTGTCCAGCGGCAAGGTGGTACGCTCTGCCGTGGCCGAGGTACCCGCCAAGGGCCGCGACACCATGGGGGTGCTTTTCGCACGGACCACCGACGCGGATCGCATCCTGGCGATCGCCCGGAACGGCGAGCGAGGGCTCGCAGAAGACCAGGCGGATGCCGAGGCGGAGGTCGACCCCACGGCCCCTGAGACGACTGACACCCCTGAGGACAACGCATGAGCACAGTAGCCGACAAGCTGGCGAAGAAGTCGACGCGGAAGACCACCGGCAAGCAGGTCCGCCTGCGTCTGGTGTACGTCGACTTCTGGTCGGCGGTGAAGCTCTCGTTCCTGGGCGCCGTCGCCCTCGCCATCGTCACGATGGTGTCGTTCTTCCTGATCTACATGGTGCTGCAGGCGACGGGCCTGCTCGCCGGCGCCGATGAGTTCGTCGCGAGCTTCACCGACAACAGCATCCGGCTGACCGAGGTGGCGGGTCTTCCGCAGGTGATGGCGTTCGCCGCGGTGGTGTCGATCCTCAACCTGATCGTGTTCACGGTGCTGGGCGCGGTCGTCGCCGGCATCTACAACCTCGCGGTGAAGATCACCGGCGGCCTGCTCGTCGGCTTCATGTCGAACTGATCGTCTCGGGCTCTCGGGCCCTGCGGATGATGAAGAGCGGATGCTGCGGCATCCGCTCTTCATCGTTCAGCGGACGCTCTGACGTCGTTCAGGCGTCGCGAGGGTAGGGAAAACCCGAAACGGTATGTCCGGATTCCTCGGTGTCGACGGAGCAGGCTCGAGCCGTACCGTGGAAGCATGACCACACAGACCGCGACCACTGCGGCGCCGACGCTCACGAAGCCGCCGCTGCGCATAGTCCCGACCATCCTCCATCTGGCCGCACTCGGCGTGCTCGGCGGCGGCGTCATCGGCGTGCTGTCCAGCGTCTTCGGGGCAGGAGTCGGACTTCTCTTCGCCTTCGGTATCGGCGTCGTCCTGCTCGTCGGGCTTGTATATGCCCTTTACGGCATCGGATGGTTCGAGGTCGCACGAGTGTCGAACCTCTACGGCATCCCGCTATCGGACCTGCGGCTGCGCCGGAGCGACCGTCCGGGGTTCGGCGGATGGCTCCGCTCGATCGCCCGGCAGAGCATCGATGGGCGGATGTGGCGTGCACTGGCGAACTTCGCGATCGCGTGCGTGCTCGGTGCGATCACGCTGCGTCTGTTCTGGGGCGTCGGCTGGTGGACGACGTCAGCCTTCACCCCGCTGTTCTCGGGCGAGGACGGCGGCGTCTTCGGGCTCGACGTCGCGGCGGAGTGGATGCCGATCGTCGGCCTCCTGGGCGCGCTGCTGTGCCTCGCCGGTATCGTCGGCCTCGCTCTGCTGCACCGCATCATCGCCCTCGGGATCGTCGCGCAGAGCAGGCAGGCCGAGCTCACCGAGCGCGTGCGCACCACGACGGCTCAGCGCGAGGGCGCTGTGCGTGCCGCCGATCTCGAGCGCACCCGCATCGAACGCGACCTTCACGACGGCGTCCAGCCGCGGCTGGTGTCTGTCGGCATGACGCTCGGGCTGGCGCACCAGAAGATCGATGACGACCCGGCGGCAGCCAAGGAGCTCATCGCCGAAGCGCACACCTCGACGAAGTCGGCCATCACCGAGCTGCGCCAGCTGGCTCGGGGCATTCACGCCTCGGTTCTCGACGACAGGGGACTCGACGCCGCTCTGTCGGCGCTCGCATCGCGGTCGCACATCCCGGTGACGCTCGACGTGCGCATGGACGGGCCGGCCGGCGGCCGCACGCCGTCGCGGGATGCCGAGGCCGCCGTGTACTTCTCGATCGCGGAGTCGCTGACCAACGCGGCGAAGCACTCCAGGGCGAGCGAAGCCCGGGTCGTGGTCCGCGTCCGCGACGGCGGCACGCTGTGGGCGCGCGTCGAGGACAACGGCGTGGGCGGTGCGCAGGTGCAGCCCGGTGGCGGCCTCGACGGTATCGCCAACCGCATCCTCGCGGCCGGCGGCACCTTCCGTCTCGACAGCCCGGCGGGCGGTCCGACCAGCCTGGAGGTGGACGTGCCATGCGCGCTCTGACCTCGGTACATTCCCGATTTGGAATACGAAGGAGCCAGACGTGCGCATTCTGATCTGCGAAGACTCCGTCCTCCTCCGCGAGGGGCTCATCAGACTGCTCGAGGACTCCGGTCACGAGGTCGTCGCCGCACTGGCCGACACCTCCGGTCTCGCCGAAGCCGTCGTGGAGACTCGTCCCGAGCTCTGCATCCTCGACGTGCGGCTTCCCCCGACGTTCACGGACGAGGGAATCCGCGCCGCTCTGGCGATCCGAGCGCAGGATCCGGCGCTTCCGCTGCTCGTGCTCTCGCAGTACGTGGAAGAGCGCTACGCCTCGGATCTGATCTCCGCGCAGGGGGGACCGCTGGGCTACCTGCTCAAGGACAGGGTGGCCGATGTCGCCGAGTTCCTCGAATCGGTGGCGCGCATCGCTGAGGGGGCTACGGTGCTCGATCCCGAGGTGGTGGCGCAACTGCTCACGCGGCGCAATCGTGACGATCGGATGCTGCGTCTCACGGAGCGCGAGCGCACGGTGCTCGCACTCATCGCCGAGGGCAAGTCGAATCAGGCCATCGCAGGGCTGCTGTTCCTCTCAGAGGCCAGCGTCGAGAAGCACATCACCTCCATCTTCCAGAAGCTGGGCTTCGAGCAGGACGAGTCGGGCAACCGACGCGTGCTCGCCGCCCTCGCCCACATCGAGAACACCGGCGGGGCCACTCCGTCGAACGGTCAGTCAGGAGCAGGACGATGAGCACAGAGCAGAACGACTTCACTCCCCCACCGGCATCCGTTCCAGCGGGGACCGTTCCCGCGGCATCCGGGCTGGCGCCGTCGGGAGGCGCGCAGACCGGCACGCGGACATGGATCACGGTGGTCCTCTCGGTCATCGGCGGCCTGGCGATCGTCGGCACCGGGGCGACGGCCGCCGTGGCGGCATCGTCGAGCCTGTCGAGGGGAGACTCCGTGCAGAGGCTCGATGTGACGGGAGTCACCTCGCTCGATCTCGACGTGTCTGCGAGCACGGTGCGCGTGCTGTTCGCGGACGTCGACGAGGCGGAGCTCGCGGTCACCGCCGGAGGCGACTGGGAGTTCTTCCGCGACGGGGATGAGCTGCAGGTGCACAGCCCGGACTGGTGGTTCGACTGGTCGTTCGGCACCTGGTTCGGCGACGAGCAGAACGTCGTCCTGACCCTTCCGTCCTCGCTGCAGGGCATCGACGGTTCGTTCTCGCTCGGCGCGGGCGACCTCGAGATCAGTGGTGAGTTCGGTGACCTCGGCGTCGATGTCAGTGCTGGTGATCTCACGGTCGCCGGAGCGGCGACGTCATTGGACGCGCAGCTCGGCGCGGGCAGCGCGGACATCACTCTCGACGATGTCGACGAGGCGGATCTCTCGGTCGCGGCTGGTGAACTGACCGTGACGCTGACCGGGCGGGCTCCCCAACGGATCACCGTCGACACGAGCGCGGGCACGACCGATCTCACGGTTCCGGACGCGGGCTACCGGGTCGTCGAGGATCGGAGCGCGGGCACCATCGACAACCGGCTGAATGCCGCACCGGACTCGCGGAACACGATCGACGTGTCGGTGTCCGCGGGCACCGTGACGCTGCGTCCGGGCAGTTGATCGGTGGGGTGGATGCCGGGCGACACACCCGGCATCCACCCGTCGCTCGCCTCGATTCGGAATTCGTGAGATCTTCCGGTAAAGTCTTCAAGGTTGACGGGGCTATAGCTCAGGCGGTTAGAGCGCTTCACTGATAATGAAGAGGTCCCAGGTTCAAGTCCTGGTAGCCCCACTCTGAAACTCAAAACCCTTCTCGGGGCCTTAGCTCAGTTGGTAGAGCGCCTGCTTTGCAAGCAGGATGTCAGGAGTTCGAATCTCCTAGGCTCCACACTGTGTTGAGACAGTTCAAGAAAGCCCCGCCTCGTGTGGGGCTTTCTCGTTTCCGCTCCGATGTCTGTCAGCCGCTGCGTCCGAGATCCTCGATTCGCCTGACGAGCCGGCCGATCATGCGTCGTCTTCTCTGTCGCTCTCTCGTTGCCCATGGCGCGCGGTCTACGACTCACGACCCTTCCCAAGACCGCTAAGAAAGTTCTCCCGCCAAACTGGCCATCTTCAAGAAAAGCCCCGGCAAGTGATCACGCGATATTTCATAAAGACCTCTTTTAGGGGTCAATGAACCGAAGGATCGGACGCAAAGGTTCCCAAAACCTGGTGCACTCCCCGTCTGTTCGTTACCGTCATCCTCGACTCTGCCCCCAAGCGTCGTCCTCTGAGGCGAACCTCGAGCCTAGGGCGTGTCTCCTAAATGGTGGGCGTGGTCTGAGAGTGTTGTCGGGTGAGTCGTTTCGTGTTGTTGTCGGATGCCCAGTGGGCGTCGATCTCCGATCTCATGCCCGGCCCCACGGGGCGTAAGG
>NZ_JBJDRJ010000013.1:0-107075 GCF_044987415.1 Microbacterium sp. ZW T5_45
TCGCGCAGAAACGACGGATGCCGCGACCCCGAGGGGCCGCGGCATCCGTAGAGAACAGGTCGGGGCTCAGCCCGGGTGCGTCATGCTCAGCAGGTCGAGCTTCTCGTCGAGCTGCTCGAGCGTGAGCTCGCCGCGCTCCACGTAGCCGAGATCGATCACGGCGTCGCGCACCGTGATGCCCTTGGCGACCGAGTGCTTGGCGATCTTGGCCGCGGCCTCGTAGCCGATGAGCTTGTTCAGCGGCGTCACGATCGACGGGCTCATGCCCGCGAAGGCGGCGGCGCGCTCGAGGTTCGCCTGTAGGCCGTCGACGGTCTTGTCGGCGAGCACGCGCGAGGCGTTCGCGAGCAGGCGGATCGACTCCAGCAGCGCGGTGCCCATGACCGGGATCGCGACGTTCAGCTCGAAGGAACCGGATGCTCCCGCCCAGGCGACGGTCGCGTCGTTGCCGATCACGCGGGCGCAGACCATGAGCACGGCCTCGGGCACGACCGGGTTGACCTTGCCGGGCATGATCGACGAGCCGGGCTGCAGGTCGGGGATGTGCAGCTCGCCCAGGCCCGTGTTCGGGCCGGAGCCCATCCAGCGCAGGTCGTTGTTGATCTTCGTCAGCGAGACGGCGATCGTGCGCAGCGAGCCGGATGCCTCGACGAGACCGTCGCGGGCGCCCTGCGCCTCGAAATGATCCTTCGCCTCGGTGATCGGCAGCTCGGTCTCGGCCGCGAGCAGCGCGATGACCTTCTGCGGGAAGCCGAGCGGGGTGTTGATGCCGGTGCCGGTCGCGGTGCCGCCGAGCGGCACCTCGGCGACGCGGGGGAGCGCCGACTGCACGCGCTCGATGCCGAGGCGCACCTGGCGGGCATAGCCGCCGAACTCCTGGCCGAGCGTGACCGGCGTCGCGTCCATGAGGTGGGTGCGGCCGGACTTCACGGCGTCCTTCCACAGCTCGGCCTTCGCCTCGAGGGCGACGGCGAGGTGGTCGAGCGCCGGGATGAGGGTGTCGATGAGGGCCTGCGTGACGGCGATGTGCACCGACGTCGGGAAGACGTCGTTCGACGACTGCGAGGCGTTGACGTGGTCGTTCGGGTGCACGTTCGCGCCGAGGATGCGCGTCGCCAGCGTCGCGAGCACCTCGTTCATGTTCATGTTCGATGAGGTGCCGGAGCCGGTCTGGTAGGTGTCGACGGGGAACTCTCCGTCGTGCGCACCCGAGGCGACGGCATCCGCAGCCTGGGCGATCGCGTCGGCGATGGCCCCGTCGAGCGTGCCGAGCTCCTTGTTCGCCAGAGCGGCGGCCTTCTTGATGCGGGCGAGCGCGGCGATCTGCGCGGACTCCAGGCCCTTGCCCGAGATCGGGAAGTTCTCGACGGCGCGCTGGGTCTGCGCGCCGTAGAGAGCGTTCACGGGCACCCGCACCTCGCCCATGGTGTCGTGCTCGATGCGGTACTCGATGTCGGTCATTCCGAACCCTCCTTGGTTGCGGGGCTGTCGATCCCCTCGGTCTCGATTCCGACCGTGATGACGGGCACCGCGGTGCCCTCGGCCAGACGGTAGTTCGCGCCGACGATGCCCAGACGGCCCTCCTCGACGGCGGTGCTGATGATCTCGGATGACTGCAGCAGATCGGCCACCGTGTTGCGCAGGTGCTCACGGCCGACGAGCTCGGCGTCGATCTCGGCGACCGTGCGTCCACCGGACTCCGCGAGCACCTTGCGGGCGGCGGGCACGATCGGGGCGACGAGCTTCCAGATATGCGGGGGCAGGGGCGCGGCGTCGATCGCGGTGCCGTCGATCGCGGCGCGCACGGCGCCGCACGAGTCGTGCGCGAGCACGACGATCAGCGGTACGTTCAGCACGGCGACCGCGTACTCGAGGCTGGCGACGATCGACTCGCCCATGACCTGGCCGGCATTGCGCACCACGAACAGGTCGCCCAGGCCGAGGTCGAAGATGATCTCGGCGGCGAGGCGCGAGTCGGAGCATCCGAACAGCGTCGCGACGGGGTTCTGCGCGGCGGCGAGATCCCGTCGTCGGGCGACGTCCTGGTTGGGATGACGCGGGGCATCGGCGACGAAGCGCTCGTTGCCCTCCTGCATCTGCTTCCAGGCGGCGGCCGGCGTCAGGGTCTCAGTCATGAATCCTCCGTGAGTGCGTCGATCTGAGGGGTGAGGGACTCGGCGAGCTCGGCCGTCGAGTCGGCGGAGCGGGAGCCGTAGAGAAGGACGTAGTCGGATCCCGCCTGTGTGCCGATCGCGTACGTGATGTTCTGCTTCGCGCCGGCGTCGCCGGGCTTGTAGACATCCCACTCCCGGCCGTCGATCGTGACGGTATCGGTGGGCGCGATGCCGTTCAGCCGCTGCGGCGCCCAGGTGGCGTCGGCATCGAAGGCCTGCGCGAGACGGATGTACCCGCGTTCGTCCTCGTCGGCGGGTGCGAGTGTGACATCCCAGACGACGGTGGAGCCACTGGTGAGTTCTGCCTTGTTCACGCGCCAGAACGTTCCTAGCTCAGGGACGACCACGGGGCTCTGCATGGTCGACTCGACGTCGGCGGCGATGCCGGGCAGGTCGATCGTGCGGACGGATGCCGGTTCGCCGCGCGGCACCGCGAAGACGATGACGGCCACGACCGCGACGGTCACGATGAGCGCAGCGACCAGGCTGCGCACGTTCTGGCTCGCGCGGTAGACCCGGCTGGACTCCGCCTTGCGGGCCGCGGTCTCTTCGGGGGTCTCCGGGCGGCCCAGCTCGGCGACGATGGGGGCGGGCTTCTTCACGATTCGTCCTCTTCGGATGCTGCGGAGCGGGCGGCGTCCAGCCGGCGCTTCGCGCCGAGCAACCACTCCTCACATCGGGCGGCCAGGGCCTCTCCGCGTTCCCACAGGGCGAGGGACTGCTCGAGGGTCGGCGCGCCCTGTTCGAGTTCGGCGACGACTCTGACGAGCTCATCCCGCGCGGCCTCGAACGACAGTGTCTCGACCGGGGTGTCGTTCTGGGCGCTCACCCCTCCATCCTACGTCGTGGGCGGCGACGCTCCTTCCGGCGTCTCGCCCTCGGAGCGTGCACCGACGGATCCACGATCCAGGGTGATCGTGAGTGCCGTGCCCGCCGGCGCATCCTTCGCGTCGCGCAGGATCGCCCCGTCGCGGAGGTGCGCGATCGCGTAGCCACGAGCGAGAGTCGCCGCGGGGGAGAGCGCACGCAGCGAGGCTCTGAGCTCGCTCGCCGAGCGACTCGCCGAGTCGAGCCGTCTCGTCACCGAGTCGCGGCCCCGCGACTGCAGCAACCACAGCTCCTGGGCTCGGGACTCGATGATCGGATCGGGCGATCGCAGCGCGGGGCGCGAGCGCAGCTGCTCGAGCTGTGCGATGTCGTGTCCGACCCGCTGGATGAGACGCGTCGTGGCCCGCGAGCGGAGCTGGGCGATGAGCGCGCGCTGCTCGCCGACGTCAGGGACCACCCGTTTCGCAGCATCCGTCGGGGTCGATGCGCGCAGATCGGCGACGTCATCGAGCAGCGGGTGGTCGTTCTCGTGGCCGATCGCACTGACGACGGGAGTGGATGCCGCGGCGACGGCTCGCACGAGGCGCTCATCGCTGAACCCGAGCAGGGTCTGCGGGTCGCCGCCCCCTCGCGCGATGATGATGACGTCGACCTCGGGATCCGCATCGAGGCGGGCGAGTGCCCCCAGCGTGTCCGGCACGCAGCGGTCGCCCTGCACCGCCGCGTACTCCGTGCGGAATCGCACCTGCGGCCAGCGCAGTTCGGCGTTGCGGTGCACGTCCTTCTCGGCATCCGATCGCTCGCCGGTGATCAGCCCGATCACGTGGGGGAGGAACGGCAGGCGCTTCTTGCGGTTCTGATCGAAGAGCCCCTCCTGGCGAAGCTGCATCCGCAGCTTCTCGAGCCGCTCCAGCTGATCGCCGAGTCCGACGTGCTTCATCGCCGACACCGTGAAGCTGAAGTCCCCGGACTTCACGAAGTAGTCGGACTTCACGGCGGCGACCACGTGATCGCCGACGCCGAGATCCTTCGGGATGCGGGCGCGGACGCTCGACCAGACCCGGATCGAGATCTGTGCATCGGAGCGGGTGTCCTTGAGGCGGGCGAACACATTGCCGGCCCGCACGTTCCACGAGGTGATCTCTCCCTCGACCCACACCGTGTTCCAGCGCGCCACGAAGTCGCGGATCGTGGCGTTGAGGCGAGCGACCGACGTCGGCGCATCCGCCGAGGAGTCGCGCGGCGCGACGGCATCCGCCGGGGGCGTCTCGCCCGGTGCGGTCTCGGCCTCGAAGACTGTCATGCGCTCTCGTCCTCACCCCGGCTCTGCTCAGCTTGGCGACGGTAGAATTCAGGGGTGACTTCGACTGCCGTGCATCTCTCCACCCCGCGTGTCCCACGAGTTCGTGCGGCGGCCGGGCGGCTTCAGGATAACCCGGTGGCCGGACACAAGCGGGTGCTGCTGGCCGCACCGCGCGGATACTGCGCCGGTGTCGATCGCGCGGTGGTCGCCGTCGAGAAGGCGCTCGAGCGCTACGGAGCACCGGTGTACGTGCGCAAGCAGATCGTCCACAACATCCATGTCGTGACCGAGCTCGAGGCGAAGGGCGCGATCTTCGTCGAGGAGGTCGACGAGGTCCCCGAGGGGGCGCACGTCGTCTTCAGCGCGCACGGCGTCTCGCCGGCTGTGGTGAACGCGGCATCCGACCGTGGCCTTCATGCGATCGACGCGACCTGCCCGCTCGTCACGAAGGTCCACCGCGAGGCCGTGCGCTTCGCCCGTGATGACTTCGAGATCCTTCTCATCGGCCACGACGGACACGAAGAGGTCGAGGGCACGGCGGGTGAGGCACCCGAGCACGTCACCGTCGTGAACTCTCCGGAGGAGGCCGACACGGTGGTCGTCAAGGATCCGAGCAAGGTCGTCTGGCTCTCGCAGACCACGCTCTCGGTCGACGAGACGATGGAGACCGTCAATCGGCTGCGCACCCGGTTCCCCGAACTGCACAATCCGCCGTCCGACGACATCTGCTACGCCACGCAGAACCGTCAGGTCGCGATCAAGAAGGTCGCGCGCGCGGCGGATCTCGTCATCGTGGTCGGATCGGCGAACTCCTCGAACAGCGTGCGGCTGGTCGAGGTGGCTCTCGAGTACGGAGCCAAGGCCGCCTACCGGGTCGACTACGCCGAGGAGATCCAGCAGGAGTGGCTCGACGGCGTCGAGACCGTCGGCGTGACCAGCGGAGCATCCGTGCCCGAGGTGCTCGTGCGCGAGGTGCTCGACGCGATCGGCGACGCCGGCTACCGCGACGTCGAAGAGGTGAAGACGGCGGAGGAGGACCTCATGTTCTCGCTGCCGAAGGAGCTCCGACAGGACGCCACCGGTCAGCGCGACGCTCGTGCGCTCGGCGGGCGCACTTCGGGCGCGTGACCCCGAGACCGGATGCTGCACCCACTCTGATCGGATCGGTGCAGCGCGCACTGCGACTGGTCGATATCGTCGCCAACTCCTCGCGGCCGCTGCCGCCCAAGATGCTCGCGGCGATCACGGGTCTCACTCCCGGCACCACCTACAACCTCGTTCGCACGCTGGTGCACGAAGGGTATCTGCAGCACGAGCCCGATGGTCTCGTGCTCGGAACGAAGTTCCCGTCGTTCCAGCGGGACATCGACTCCCGCGGCGTCTTCCTCGCGCAGGTCCGTTCCGCGCTGCGAGACGTCGCGGACGAGCTCGGCGCCTCGGCATACCTCTCTCGATACGACGACGGGGAGATGCACCTCGTCGACATCGTCGATGCCGACTTCCACCCGCGCGTGGACCTCTGGGTCGGATTGCAGTCGAGCGGGCACGCGACGGCTCTCGGCAAGCAGATCCTCGCGGGGCTGTCCGCCGAGGATCGCGCGGACTATCTTTCCCGCCACCGGCTCGAGTCGCTCACACCGCGCACCATCAGTGATCGACGAACTCTGCTCGCGCAACTCGACGAGTCCCGCGGGTTCGCCGTCGATCTCGAGGAGTACGCGATCGGCAATGCCTGCGTGGCGGTGCCCGTCGTCGGTCCGCATATCACGGCCTCCCTCGCGATCTCGTTGCCTGCGGACGGACTCGTCGTGGATGATGCTCTCATCTCGGCACTCCAGCGGGCGGCTCGTCGGCTGTCGCTCCAGCTTGGCGCAGATGCGTTGGAGAGCGGCGCCCTGCCTGTCGTGAGCGTGACCTGAATGTTCGTTCACCATTTGAAGAAGAACCCCTGGCGGAATGGCATGCGCTTTCCTATGATCGGAACTGCAGCGCTCCGTACATCGACGCTGCTGGTGGTGGAACGTCCCCAGCGTTCCGCGAATCCACTCGGATGATGAGCGTCCCCAGTGCTCTGATTCCGCGGCCCCGAGGAGTCCCCACTCCTTCGGGGCCGCTTTCGTCCTCGGGCCGTCCCCCCCGGGGGCGGGCTCTCCGGGGAGGGCGTTGCTCCTGAGAGCCGTCCAGAGCCCGGCCGGTTAGCATGGCCTGATGACCGATCAACGGCCTCAGTACGGCGAACTCGCGACCCCGGAGGAGCAGCGGCGCGCGGCGGGACTGCCTCCGCTCGATGAGGTGCCGCCGTCCCCGGATGCTGCCCCGGAGCTCTCTCCGGCCGGTTCTGCAGTGCCGCCGGTGGCTTCTGCCCCGCCGCCGACGCCAGCACGTCGCAACCCGGTCGACCGGTTCGCGACGATCGGGCTGCTGGCCTACGGGCTCGTCAACGTCGTCTCGACCGCGATGTCGTACCTCAATCTCCCCGCGGTCATGACCGAGGCCATGAAGATTCTGGGGGTCGAGGGAGAGTTCACGAACTACGCGCAGGGCCGGCTGTGGGGCACGATCGCCGCGATCGTGCTGTTCGCGGGCTGGGCGGCGACGACGGTCTTCGCGCTCCGTCGCCTTCGAACCGGAAAGCTGTCGTGGTGGGTACCGCTCGTCGGCGCCGCCGCGACGATGATCGCCGCATCGATCTGCGTCGCGATCCCGACGATGAATGATCCCGCGTTCATCGCATACGTGAACTCGATGAACGGCTGACACCCGCCTTCACGAAGAACGCCCCGGCCAGCAGGCCGGGGCGTTCTGTCATTCCCTGCGCGAAGGTCAGCTCTTCGACTGGCCGTGCGAGCCGAGCTGACGGGTCGACTCGACCACGCGTGCGGCCATCGCCGACTCGGCGATCTTGCCCCAGGCGCGCGGGTCGTACTGCTTCTTGTTGCCGACCTCGCCGTCGACCTTCAGCACGCCGTCGTAGTTCTTCAGCATGTAGTCGGCGATCGCACGCGTGTACGCGTACTGAGTGTCGGTGTCGATGTTCATCTTGATGACGCCGTTCGCGACTGCGAGCGCGATCTCGTCGTCGGTCGAGCCCGAACCGCCGTGGAAGACGAGGTCGAGGGGGTTGGGCCCGGTGCCGTACTTGGCGGCGACCTGCTGCTGGATCTCGCCGAGCAGCTCCGGGCGCAGCTTCACGCCGCCCGGCTTGTACACGCCGTGCACGTTGCCGAAGGTGAGGGCGGCGATGTAGCGCCCCTGCTCGCCGAGACCCAGCGCCTGCACGGCCTGGTCGACGTCGGCGAAGGTCGTGTAGAGCGCGTCGTTCGAGCCCTCGTGCTGCACGCCGTCCTCTTCGCCGCCGACGACGCCGATCTCGACCTCGAGAATGGCGTTGATGTTCTTGATGCGGGGGAGGAGATCCTTGGCGATCTCGATGTTCTCCGCGAGGGGAACGGCCGAGCCGTCCCACATGTGGGACTGGAAGATCGGGTTGCGACCCGCCTTGACCTCTTCCTCGGACGCGGCGATGAGCGGCTCGACGAAGCCGGCGAGGGCGTCCTTCGGGCAGTGGTCGGTGTGCAGAGCGACGGTCACGGGGTAGTTCTTCGCGACCTCCGTGGCGTAGCGCGCGAAGGCGAGGGCGCCCGTCGCGCGAGCCTTGACAGTGTGGCCGGCGAAGTAGTCGGCGCCACCGGTGGTGACCTGGATGATGCCGTCGGAACCGGCCTCGGTGAGGCCCTGGAGGACCGCGTTGATGGTCTGCGAGCTGGAGACGTTGAATGCGGGGTACGCGAAGCCGCCGGCCTTCGCGCGGTCGAGCATTTCTGCGTACTGGTCCGGGGTTGCGACGGGCATGAGAACTCCTGCGATAGGTGAAGCCGGGACGACAGTCACTCTATCCGGCTCGGAGGACGGATGCCGTCGGCCTCCGCGCGTTCGAGGTGCCCACATATCCAGGTGTTAAGAATCGGCATTCCTTCGTCCGATCTCGATGAGAAGGACGCCTCTTCACACCTCATGCTGGTTAGGCTGACCGCATGGTGAGTCTGACTGGTGATCTGAGCCCTCTTCGTCCCGACCGCAACCTCGCGATGGAGCTCGTTCGAGCCACCGAGGCGGCGGCGATCCGCGCCGTGCCGTTCATCGGTCGTGGTGCCAAGGAAGCGGCTGACGGCGCGGCGGTCGATGCCATGCGTGCCTTCCTCGGCACGGTCGCGTTCCAGGGGCGCGTCGTGATCGGCGAGGGAGAGAAGGACAACGCCCCCATGCTCTTCAACGGCGAAGAGGTCGGCACGGGGACGGGGCCGCTGTGCGACATCGCGGTCGACCCGATCGACGGGACGTCGCTCACTGCGGCCGGTCGGCAGAATGCACTCTCGGTGATCGCGGTGTCCGACCGTGGGACGATGCTCGACGCATCGAGCGTGTTCTACATGGACAAGCTGGTCACCGGTCCTGCAGGGGTCGGGGTCGTCGACATCCGGCTCCCGATCGGCGAGAACATCCGACGACTCGCTGGGGCGCTCGACAAGCCGATCGATGAGATCGTCGTCTCCGTGCTGAACCGACCGCGTCACGAGAAGCTGATCCAGGAGATCCGGGATGCCGGCGCAGGGACGCGTCTGATGAGCGACGGAGACGTCGCCGGAGGTATCAACGCGGCTCGGCACGGGGCGCGCACGGATATGTGCGTCGGGGTGGGCGGCAGCCCCGAGGGCATCGTCACCGCATGCGCGATCAAGGCACTGGGAGGTCATATCCAGGGCAAGCTGTGGCCGCGTGATGATGACGAGCGTCAGCGGGGCATCGACGCGGGCCTCGACATGGACAAGATCTACGAGGCGGACGACCTGGTCAAGGGCGACAACACGATCTTCGTGGCGACCGGTGTCACAGACGGTCAGCTCGTCGCGGGTGTGCGTCGCGAAGCCGGCTACATCTACACCGAGAGCGTCGTGCTGCGCGGTGCGTCGGGAACGCTGCGCCGGATCGCGTCAGAGCACCTCGTCTCGAAGTGGCTGTGACGCTCGTGGTCGGGATCTGATCACCGCATCGTTACCGAGACGGAATCGCCGCGCCACGCGCTGCGCCGCGCCCGGACGGAGCGCGTGTCACAATTGTGACTGGGTTTCTCACCGTCGACGGAGCCGCAGGGCACCGCAGACACAGGAGGCGAATCAGATGGCGACGCAGCAGACGAGCAGCTCCAAGGCCGCTCCGACCAAGATCGTGACGACCAACACGGGGCGTATCCTCCGGGTGAACGCGGATGAGATCGCGGGTGCGTCTCCGGTGAAGGCGCCGGCTCCTGCTGTCGTGCACGCCTCGGATCCGGCTCGCCGAGCGGACGTGCTGTTCCGCGTTCGTCGTGATGAGGGTCACGAACTCAGCCCCTGGTGGATGATCGGCGCGTTCGTGGTGACGAGCGGTCTCGTGATCCTTCTTCTCTCGGGCGTTCCCGGAATCGCCTGAGCCGCGTCACGGCTGACGACGCGACCCGCGCCGACAGCCGGGAGGAACTGCGCCGGCCGCCGAGACGAATTGCGCTGAAGCCGGGAGGCCCTGCGCAGTCAGCCGTGAGGCACGCGTCTGCGCCTCGCCGTGCGGCATCCGTCCTTGCCGTGCCGCGTCAGTCCTCCCCGAGTCGCTCCCTGATCTCCCCGATCTCGGCACGCACAGCGACAGTTGCGTCGGGGTCGACCAGTTCCGGGGCGGTGAATCGTCGTGTGTTGCTCTCGACGACTCGTGGTGCCGTGTCGAGGGTGGATGAGTCGATGCCGGGGAACTGACGAGCGGTGACCAGGACCCTGCTCTCGAGAGAACCGGCGAACTTGTTGTAGCTGGCGACCGTGCGCTCGAGTGCGCGGCGCAAGTCGTCGGCGTGACCGGCGAGCACACCGAGGCGGTCGTAGAGCTGGGTTCCCAGATTCAGCAGAGCTTTGGCCTCGGTGGACACCTCCTGCTGCGTCCAGGTGTAGGCGACCGTTTTGAGTACCGCCCAGAGATTGACGGGGGAGGCGAGGGCGACTCGGCGGCTGAACCCATAGTCGAGCAGCGTCGGGTCCTCATCGATCGCGGCCGACAGCAGGGACTCGCTGGGAAGGAAGCAGATGACGAACTCGGGGCTCGATTCGAGGCCCGACCAGTAGGCCTTCTTCGTGAGCGCGTCGATGTGCGATCGAACGGCCTTGACATGCTTCTGCATCAGCATCCGTCGTTCCGCCTCGTGGGCGTCGCCTGCCGGAAGAGCCGATGCCTCGAGATAGGCGTCGAGTGGGACCTTCGCGTCGACAGGGATGGAGGCGCCGCCGGCGAGCCGGATCACCATGTCGGGGCGTCCGACGCCGCGGTCGGAGGAGACCGTGGACTGCAAGTCGAAGTCGACATGACGGGTGAGGCCGGCCGCTTCGACGACTCGGCGCAGCTGTGTCTCGCCCCACACGCCGCGGGTCGAGGTCGAGCGGAGCGCGCCGGCGAGCGATTCCGTGGTCGCGCGGAGCGCCTCGTCGGACTCCTGCGCGCGGCGCAGTTGCTCGGTGAGGGAGCCGAACTGCGCGTGACGCTCCTGCTCGATCGTCGCGACCTTCTGCTGCATCTGCTGCAGGCTCTCGCGCACCGGTGCCAGCGCGGCGAGCACGGCGTTCTGCTGCTGCACGCGCAGCGCTTCGGCGCGCTGCTCTTCACGCGAGTGCTCGACCGCATCGCGGTAGAGGTCGTACTGGCGGTCGCGATCGTCCCGAGCGGCTGTGAGCTCCGCCTGGGCGCGCGCGAGTTCGGCGGAGCCCCGCGCGGCGTGCAGCAGCCAGCCGATCGCCGCGCCTGCGGTGAGGGCGATGACGACGAGAACCACGGTGAGAGCGTCCATGCTGATCATGATGCTCCGGGCCTCCGACATTGCGGTGCAGGCGGTTCCTCGGTGCTCAGTCGCGTGGCAGTATCGTGCGCTCGAACTCCGGATAGTCGCTCACGTGCTCACCCTCAGGGAACGTCACGCACGCGTTAGAGGTGGTGATGCCGACCTCGAGTTCTTCCGCACCGTAGCGTGTCTCTCCCACGGTGAATCCACCAGTCATGAGGTCGATCGTGACGTCTCCGCGTTCGAGTCGAGCGGACGGGTAGTCTCCGCCGAGTTCTCCGATGTACGTCCAACCGGACGACTGCAAGCCTGTCGTCATCCGATCTATGGCCGTTTGCAGGTCGTCACCGACCGCAGCGCTGGCTGACGCCTGATACTCTCCACCCCAGCCGGTCAGGCTTCCGCCGCACTGCTCGAGATGGCCGGATGCCTGGCCGTCGGCGAGTCCCGCGGCGTAGATCGCGCTCAAGACGTCTTGCGCCGCTTCGTCGACCGGCGCGGCGACTCTCTCGACCTCTGCGCTCGGATCCGCGGGCACGGCTGAGCAACCAGCTAACGCGAACAGCGCCGTGATCGAGAGCGCCGACATTACTTCGCGCATTGTCGATGCGTCAGCCATGCCAGGACTCTCGTCGGATCGCGAACCGACGTCGCCCGCCGGACCGAGCGGAGTCCAAGGCGTTGCACGCCATCGCCTCGTCACTCGATCGTCTTCTCGAGGTCATCGAAGTCGCTCGCGTGCGTGCCCGAGGGCACGCGCACACAGCTCTGGACGATCGTGACACCGAACTGCATGGCATCCTCGCCGTGTCGGGTTCCTCCAATGCTCGCCCCGCCGGTCTTGATGTCCACCCGGATGTCGTCGCGTGTGAACTGTCCGGCCGGAGCCGACGGGTCGATCGTCGCCCCGTCGTATGCGGAGGACTCCTTCCACCCGTCCTTCTTGAGGTGCGACGTCACTTCGTCGTATGCGCTGACCAGATCCTCACCGATCGTCGCCTCGATCCCCGCTCGATAGGAGACACCGGGGTCGGGCATGCCCTGGCAAGCCTCCACGATGCCGCGTGCGACAGCGTCGGGAAAGCCCGCGGCCCGGACCGCCGTCAGTACGTCACGCGTAGCGGAATCCACCTGCGGTGCCTTCGTTTCCAATGAGGTTCTCGGATCTTCCGGCGTAGAAGAGCACCCGCCAAGGAGAAGGGCCAACAGCCCCATGCTCGCGACGATCCTTCCTCTTCTCCTCACGGATCCAGCCCTGTGTCCGAGCGTCCACGGACGTCAGTTGTCGGTGCTCTGGTCTCGTCAGGATCGACGATAATGTCGATATCGGTATGCCGCCTTCGCAGCACGGACCAGAACGGATCGCTCTTAACCGCGTTGGTGTTGACGTCGATGTTCGGCATGAGAGCCCCCTTTGCTCGGATGCCTCATCCTAGGCATCCGACTGCGTCGAGGGACTCGAGAAGGTCCTTGGCTCGTCATCGACGGCGGATGCCTTCCCCTCGAGCGCGGCGGACGGCAGGGACTCGCTGGGAGGGGGGCAGATGACGAACTCGGGGCACGCATCGAGGCCCGACCAGTAGGCCTTCTTCGTGAGCGCGTCGATGTGTGAACGAACCGCTTTGGCGTGCTTCCGCATCAGCATCCGTCGTTCCGCCTCGTGGGCGTCGCCTGCAGGAAGAGCCGATGCCTCGACATAGACGTCGAGCGGGACCTTCGCGTCGACGGGGATCGATGCACCTCCGGCGAGCCGCACGCTCGGCGGGCATCGGGGTGTGCGTACTGACCACGAGCACATGAGAATCGCGAGGAGCGGGACGCCTGTTCGCCCGAACGATCAATCAACCATGGCGAGGGATGTCCCGTTCGAGGTCTTGAAGATCCGTGAAGTAGGCGCTGTCCGGAATCCGTACGCAGTCGTCTTCGATCTTCACGCTGAGCTCCATCTGATCGGTGCCGTATCGCACACCACCGACGGTGGCTCCGCCCGTGGTGACATCGAGGGTGATGTCGTCGCGGACGAACCGAGCTGCCGGCGCGTCGTCATCGATATCGGCCGAGTCGAAGTCATCCGTCATCGACCAACCGGCGTTCGTTAGTTGTGCGGTGAATCCATCGAAGGCCGACACCAGGTCCTCGCCCACGGCCACGGTGATCCCCGCCGAGTACGCGGCTCCCGGTAGGGGCTCGCTCTGACAAAGATCAATGGTGCTTCCCGCAGACGCATCGGGCAACCCCGCGGCTTCGAGCGCACCGAGAAGATCTTCGACTGCGGCATCTACGGTGACCGCTTTCCCCTCGATCACGCTGCGAGGGTCAGCCGGAACCGGCGAGCAGCCGACAATCGCGAGGGCGAGGAGACCGGCGCCGATTACCATGCCTTTCGAACTTCTCATCCGTCGCGCTCGCTCAAGCCTGTCCGGGACTCACCCGGTACGCCTTGAGTAGGCGTCCGGTCCGACTCAGGATCCTGAGGGAGTTCCCAAAATGGATCATACGAGTTCTTCGCCGGGTTGATGTCATCTCCATGCCCGTCCACGATGCGCCCCAAGTTGTAGAGGGATTCGCTATCGCGGTCGAAGTACTTGACGTGGTCATCGAAGTTGTAGCTCGGCCCATCGTAGTGTCCTCCCTTGACCACCCCTTCATTGCGCTGGCGGTTGACATCCTCCGCCCGGAACCGTTGAGCATCGAACTCTTCAGACGAGGGATCGACGCCGAGCCCGATTGGGTGCTTGTTCAACCAGCCCTCATCTCCGAGCGTCGCGACGAGGTCACTGCTGTTGCGGCCGACGTAGACATGGTCTGCCCCGACGCTGAAGTCTGAGGCATCGTCGGCGGGGCCGGTGCCTGGGCTCCCGACAAGGGCTATGTCATCGACGGCGAGGTCGTGCTCTGCGGCCGCGTACGACGTCGCCGTCGAGCCGTAGCTATGCCCGATGGCTGTCATATGGGCGGGGTTATCGGCGCGCGATGCTCGCAATCCGTCTACCGCGGCGGCGAGTCGTTCACCCCCGTCGACGGCGTAGTGCTCGGAGGGGACTTCGCCCCACTCCAGCAGGTCGCCAGCGGGCGTGTTGTATCCGAGCCAGAACATCGTCGCCACGGTCGAACCATCGCCGATGTAGCGCGCGCTTTCGTAGAGATCTGTCGCGTCCTGAACATAGTCTGCAGTGTCGTCCATCTCAGTCCTGATGCCGGGAATCTGGATTGACACATCATCCGCGGTGTCCAGATCTCCCACAGCGATGGCGACCCGACCATCACCGCCGAAGGCGTCCGGATCGTACAACCAAAGCATGCCGCCCGGTTTGTCATCCGTACCAGGTACGACATAAGTGTCGGCCGTTCGCAAAGCCGCTTCCGCAGCCTCGGCATTCACGAGCCGTTGCTTCTCTGTCTCGGTGAGCGTCCCGTCTTCTTCTTTCGCGCGCAGGTCCGCGAGGTCGCTGTCGAGGAGCAGACGGTTCGCATCGTCTCGTGCCCACGCCGGGAGACCGTCAGCGCTTCCGAGCCTCTCCGGATATGCCGCGGTCAGTGCGTCCTGCTCGGCTTCGGAGAGGCCTTCCCACCATGCCGCCATCTTCTCGGGACCGTCTTCGACCGACGGCATGCCATTGATGGCAGTGAGCGCGAGCGGATCGATCCCTCCATCCGCCTCTCCCGCCTCAGCGGCCGTGTCGGCACCGGTGAAGAGCTGGACCAGGAAGTCCTCGTTCGCAGTAACCCGCTGCGTGAAGCTCACGATCTCCGACACCAGGCCGGAGCGTTGTGTCGTCAGGACCCTCGCGCGTTCCTGCAGGGCGCCGATCTCGGACTCCGTCACATCTTGGGCCGCATTCACGTCCGTGATGAGGTCGTTCCGATCGCGATGATAGGTGGTGATCTCACCCGTGAGGTCGGTGTGATCGCTCTTGAGCGTTCGTAGCTGCTCGGCGAAGACATCGACCCCGCGCGCCACACGTTTGAGTGTCGTAGCCATGGGCTCGTGCCTCGTCGCGAAGGCCGATGCGTGGGCGGAGTATGCTGCTGAGGCCTCGCCGACCCAGAGCGCATTGTGGGTGGCCAGTGCTTCTGCTTCATCGGCGAACTCGTTCATCCGCGCCGCATTCGTGAGCAGCGTGCTGGCAAGTGATTCGGCGTCGGCGGGCGAGCCTTCGGGACGGTCGACAGAGCCGATCGCTGCGGGCACATCGATTGTCGTCATCACTTCTCCAGAGCTTCCATGCGCCGAGCGATCTCCTCGTCGAAGTTGGAGTACACCCCGTGCGTGGAACGTAGCTCATCGGCGTAGACGTCGGATGCGACGGACGCCTTCCGTTCTGTGGTTTCCCACATGTCAAGAAAGATGCGACCAGCGCCCTGAGCGACGGAGGGCAGGCCGCCCGTAGACGCGGACGACAGGCTGTCTGCTGCAGCGCGCAGTTGGGATGCTTGAGTGCTCCACCGCGGAATCAGGATCTCGGTCACGGCCGGGTCGTAGTAGACACCGTCGGTCATGATGCTGATCCGATCAGCTCGTGCGAACGCGCCTTGCCGACCGGAAGACCCGTCGACGTGAGACGTAGGAAAAGGCGCCCTGTCTCGGGAGCGAATCCGAAGAGGATCTTCTCGGCGCCGAGCTCTCCAGAACGGTCTGCCGTGATCCGCGGCATTCCGGTCGGCGGAGCGAACACATTCCAGTCTGTCGAGGTCAGCAGCGCGCCCGCTTCACGCAGGTGTCCCAGGCCTGCGGTGCTGCTCACTCCGTCGAGCGTCATCGTGACGGTATGACGCACGGAGTCGCCGGTCGGGCCGGCGATCCATCTGCGAGTGCTGACGGGTAGACCGTGTCCGACGAGCTGTGCCCAATAGTCATCCGCTTTCGTGATCTCAGACTCGGCGAAAGCCCCGGCCGAGCGCGGAGGCAGCCCGGATTCATCGACCAGACCCGGTTCTTGCGGGAGGATGACGATGTCGAGGTCGGGATGCCGTCGTCGCACCACAGACCAGAATGGATCGTCCTTTAATGCCTCGTCATCGACGTTCGACATGTGAGCCCCCCTTGCTTTGCTCGGATGCCTCATCCTAGGCATCCGGCGAGCGGCGCTTCGAGGGGGAGAACTCCCCATACGGTAGCCGCTCCCGTCCCAAGGCCGGATCAGTCGCGGGGGTGAATGGTCTTCTCCAGATCGCGCATCTTCGAGAAGTAGGCACCGTCTGGCATGCGTACGCAGTCGTCGGCGATGGTGATGCCGAGAGTCATCTCGTCGGCACCGTATCGGGTGCCACCAGATGTGAACCCGCCGGTCTTGACGTCCAGGGTGATGTCTGCCCGGACGAATCTGCCCATCGGAGCGGCCGGGTCGACATCAGCGTCATCGAAGTCGTCGGTCGCCGTCCACCCGGCTCTTGTCAATTGTGTCGAGAGCGAATCGAAAGCCGAAACGAGATCATCACCGACCGTCACTCCGATTCCGGCTCCAAATGACGCGCCAGGTGCCGGTTCGCTCTGGCAGGCGTCGACGATGCCGCGCGCCGCCGCATCCGTATACCCGGCCGCGTCGAGGGACTCCAGAAGATCCTGTGCCGCGTCATCGACGGCGGCGGCCTTCTCTTCGAGCACCGCATGGGGGTCAGCGGGGACCGCGGAACAGCCGGTGAGGAGCAGCGCAACGACCGAGATTCCGAGTGCGGCGATCTTCCTCGACATGTCGTGCCCCCTCTCCTCGCCTCGACCGTACGTCCTACCCGCGCCTACGGCGATGGGGACGTCTCCCCACCATGCTCAGGCGACGGCGCGCTCGAGCTTCGGAGCTGCGGGTTCCGCGATGCGCAGGCTGAGAGCATCCGCCAGGGCGAACACGTCGGGGGCGCCGGCAATGCGGGCGGCGTCGATGACGATCTGCGCGCAGGCACGGGCGTCGGCCAGCGCGTCGTGGTGCGAGAATTCCTCGAAACCGGCGGCGGCTGCGGCCTTGGGCAGCCGGTACGAGTCGAGGTCGTACGTCTTGCGCGCGACCTGCAGGCTGCACAGGGAACGGTAGGGAGGGCAGTCGTCGCCCGTCGCCTCGGACGCCCGACGCAGCACGTTGAGGTCGAAACCGGCATTGTGGGCGACGAGCACATCGGCGCCGGCGAACGCGCACAGGCGATCGAACTGTTCGGACCAGGTGGCAGCCCCGATCACGTCCGCGGGACGGATGCCGTGGATCCTGACGTTCCATTCCTGGAACTCATCGTGGCCGGCCGGCGGTTGAATGAGCCAGCCCGCTGTGGCGACGACACGGCCGTCGCGCACCCGCACGAGTCCGACGGAGCAGGCCGAGGCGGGACTGGAATTCGCCGTCTCGAAGTCGATCGCGGTGAAGTCCAGTGGCACGCCTCCACTCTCGCGCCGGCATCCGTCGAGCCTGCGCAGGCACGCCGTAGGCTGGCGACATGGCAGATGGCATGGCTCGCTCATTCGGTGCGGAAGCCGGAAACTATGAGATCGGGCGTCCGGACTACCCGTTCGACGCCGTGGCCTGGATGCTCGAGCCCATGCCGCACGGATCCCGCCGCATCGCCGACGTCGGAGCCGGCACGGGCAAGCTGACCCGGGTGCTCATGAAGGCTCCGGATGCCGAGATCGTCGCCATCGATCCGGATGCTGACATGCTCGCGGCCCTGCGCGCTGCGGTGCCCGGCGTGCCCACCTTCCTGGGGACGGCCGAGTCGTTGCCGCTTCCGGATGCCGGAGTCGATGCGGTCGTACTCGGCCAGGCATGGCACTGGGTGGACCCGGCATCCGCGTCCGCCGAGATCGGCAGAGTCGTGCGCAGCGGGGGAGTGCTCGGTCTCATCTGGAATCTGCGCGATGAGCGCGTCGACTGGGTGCGTCGCCTGACCGGCATCATGCACGGCAGCAATGCCGAGATCATGCTCGGCGAGGGCGACCCCGTCGTATCCGAGCCGTTCGGGCCGCTGGAGCAGCAATCGTGGGAGTGGTCGCGCGCGATCACGCGCGAGCAGCTGCACAGCATGGCGAGTTCTCGCAGCTACGTGATCACGTCGTCGGATGCCGAGAAGGCACGCATCCGTCGCGAGATGGACGAGCTGTTCGACGAACTCGGACTCGCAGCGGACGCAACCATCGATCTGCCCTACGTGACTCGGGCTTTCCGGGCCGTGCGGGCGTAGCCGCGGCTTCCGTCGATCGCCGTCGGGTGACGGCATCCGCCCGGGTAGACTCGACTCCCGTGGCTCTTACTATCGGGATCGTCGGCCTGCCGAATGTCGGCAAGTCCACCCTCTTCAACGCACTGACCAAGAACGACGTGCTCGCGGCGAACTATCCGTTCGCGACGATCGAGCCGAACGTCGGCGTGGTCAACCTTCCCGACGCACGCCTCGACAAGCTCGCCGAGATCTTCGGCAGCGAGCGCATCCTCCCCGCGGCGGTGTCGTTCGTCGACATCGCCGGCATCGTGCGCGGCGCGAGCGAGGGCGAGGGCCTCGGCAACAAGTTCCTCGCGAACATCCGCGAGGCCGACGCGATCGCGCAGGTCGTCCGCGGATTCGCCGACGACGACGTGGTGCACGTGGACGGGGCCGTGAACCCGGCATCCGACATGGAGACCATCAACGCCGAGCTCATGCTCGCCGACCTCGAGACGCTCGAACGGGCCATCACCCGCTACGAGAAGGAGGTGCGCGGCAAGAAGCTCGACCCGTCGGTGCTCGACGCCGCCAAGTCGGCGAAGGATGCTCTCGAGCACGGGCAGCTTCTCTCGACCAGTGGCCTCGACCTGGCGCCGATCCGTGAACTCGGTCTGCTCACGGTCAAGCCCGTCATCTTCGTCTTCAACGTCGATGAGGCGGTGCTCACGGATGACGCGCGCAGGGCCGAGCTCGCCGCTCTCGTCGCCCCGGCGCAGGCGATCTTCCTTGACGCCAAGATCGAGTCGGAGCTGATCGACCTCGATCCGGAGGACGCCGCCGAGCTGCTCGCGGCGACCGGTCAGGACGAGTCCGGTCTCGACCAGCTCGCGCGCATCGGCTTCGACACCCTTGGGCTGCAGACCTACCTGACGGCGGGTCCGAAAGAGGCCCGTGCCTGGACGATCCCCAAGGGCGCGAAGGCTCCGCAGGCGGCCGGCGTGATCCACACCGACTTCGAGAAGGGCTTCATCAAGGCCGAGATCGTCTCGTTCGACGACCTCGTCGAGACAGGATCCGTCATCGAGGCCCGCGCCAAGGGCAAGGCCCGTCTCGAGGGCAAGGACTACGTCATGCAGGACGGCGATGTGGTGGAATTCAGGTTCAACAACTGATTTCAATCCTGATCAGGATTTTTTATCGATCTTCGCCGCGGTCGTGGTGGGTTCCGGATGCGCTTCAGTGCTGCGTGCCTGCTGACCGATTGCGTGCTCATTGCGCGCTCCCGAGTGCTGGTGGTTCGGTCCGGGCGCTCCGTGAGTGGGGTGCTCGGGCTCTGAGGACTCTGACAACGTCGATCCGTAGGGTTGTTTTGTTCCCTCGATAGTCTGGATCGCGAGGGGATCGATCTTGCAGCCGGGGGTGAGCGATGAACGAGTCGGGTCCGTTGATGCTTGACAGTGCGACGGAGTCCTCCTGGCGTGAGTTCTTCCGCAGCGATCGGGCCTTCGCCGCTCCCGTGGATCGGGTTCGGCTTTTGCGTCGCACTCGGACGAATAGTGTCGTGTTGATCGTTTCCGGCGGGGTCATCGTCGTAGCTCTCGGCGGCATCGTCGCGTCGGCGGTGACGGATGCCGGCCGGATGCTGACGTACTTTTGCTGGCGCTGCTGGTTCTCGCCTCTGGTTTCGTCTTCGTCAAGTTCTGGCTGAATCGACGCAGGTTGAGAGCGGGAGAGGGCAGCGCGGCGCAGTTCCTCGTCGTCACTCGGGGCGGGCTTCGGATCGCGGATGCTGTCGAGGTGCCCTGGGCATCGGTGTTCGGGGGCGTGGGATGTGATCTGCGATCGAGCGGTGGACGGGTTGCTGCGCGGATTTCGCGAGCGGCGGGAGTTCCGGAGGCGGAGTTCGTGCTCGGGGTGCGGGGGGTGCGTGAGCTTCGCGATGCGGCGCCCTCGGGGGTGCGGGGTCTGTTCGAGGTGATCGGTTCGCATGGGGGCATCCGGCTGCCGCTGGACACGCTGCTCGCTCCGGATCAGGTTCGGCCGGCGCTGGCGGCTGTGGCTGTAGCGGGGCGGCTTGCGGGCGCGCGAATGGTGCTGTCGAACGACACGGGTACCGTCTTCAGGGCGACGACGGCGGTGCTGGGCGACCCGGCGGCTTTCGCGTCAGGCCCAGGAGCAGCGTGAGATGAACAGTAGTCAACCGGATGCGCGGCGGCTGTCCCTCTCAACTGGGGCAACTATTTCGTGATCGGTGGGGTTTATCTATCAACCGAGTAGACAATCGGCGGAGAACAGAGACAGTAGGGTGTTGCGCGCCGTGGACCCAGCGGCCGAACCGCGTCGACGCGAGATCCCGGTGGATGAGTATCGGGTCACGGAGGTCTCGCCGTCCGCCACGTATCGCGGGCACCGCGTGGACGCGCTGATGCTCCAGTCCGATGGAACTGTGGCGTTCAGGACGTGGGAGCATCCGCGTGAGTGGCCAGCGGACGTGCACCTGAACCGATATGGCATGCCGGAGCGCGCTGGTGACGGGTGGTGGTCGAGCACGGCGTCGGTGTCGGAGCTGTCGGATATCGATGATGGCATTCCCGGGGACTGGCGCCCGTTCCTGCCTCCTTACGATTCTGTCACCCTTGCTCCGAGTGATGGCCGTGCGGAAGCAGGTTGGACTGGACGAGAGAGGCAAGCCCGTGCTGGAGTGGGTGAAGGTCGCGTGATCCCGCTCAACTGGGGATCGTATGTCCTCGTCGATGGTGCCATCTACGAGCCCAAGGGACAGTCGCCGGAGAGCAAGGACCGGATGTTGCTGTTCGCGGTGGACCCGGCGGTGCCGGCGCGGCGCGAGATCCCGTTTGGTCCGGATCTCGGCGGTGCCCACCGGTTTGACGCGCCGTTCACGGGAAACGAGTTCCTCCAGAATCCCGATATGACCTTCAGACCGGAGTGCTACGCGCAAGACAGGATGAATCTGCTGAGAGGTACAGAGATTTGGGTGAATGAACGAGGGATCGCGCGGCTCGTAGCTGTTTTCGATCCTCGGCGCGGGTTCGTCCCTGCGGTGCCGTGATGGAGATCAAGGGCGGGGGCGTATTCGCTCTGCGTGACGGGGTGGAGTACCCAGTCGATCGTGATGCGTCGGGGCGGTCTTGGGTGCTGTTGGGGCCTCGTGGCGACAGCCCGGGGCCTGGGTGGATCGCCGATGGGGACGCATGGGACCTTCCAGTGACCGCGGACATGGTGGATGAGGTTTATGCGTTCCACTACCGCGGTGTGTACAGGGTGTCCCGGTGAGTGTGAGCGCAGCCGACGATGGGAAGGTCTTTGCGTACACGCCTCGTATCAACGAGGGGTTGGCCGTGGGTATGCGTCGTTCGGACAAGTTCGAGGCGGAGATTCTTCTCGATCAGGACGATCCTGATCTGAGTTTCGAGGAGATCCGTCAAACCATCCCGTTCCCGACGTGATGAAGCATTGATGTCGATGGATCTCAATAGCGTGTACTACAGGTCGGATCCGCCGACGCTCGATCTGGAAGGGTGGTTCCGTGGCTGAGATGGTGATGGCGGTGATGCCCGCCAAGGAGCACGCGTGGTTGACGCGCGGGCTGGAGATGATTGTCGGCTTCGCCGTGCGGGCGGACGATATCGAGTGGGCCACGTCTTCTGCTGCCTTGGTCGAGGCCCTAGGGCTCGGGTTCCCTGGAAGCCCGATCGCGGCGGATGCTCCGTTCGTGGATCTGCTCCGTTTCGTGCCGAACGGCCTTCTCACCCTCGTGGACGCTGTCGGTGGAACGACGGTCGAACGTGCGGCACAGCTCGGAGGGAGCTTCGTCCAGCCACCGCCCTTCACAGGCACAGGATTCGTCGCGACCGATCACGTCGTACCGCTCTGGTGGGTCGAGCCCGCCAGAGTTCCGGCCGGAGCGCAGCTCTGGCGCATCTATGCGGATGGTGCGCGGTCGATGCTTGCGGTGTATCCACACGTGGGCATCGGCTGGCAGATCGTTCCAGGACTCGATATCGGCGACCGTCACGCGTTCCCTCCGTCGCACATGCTCGGTATCTTCACGACCTACCGAGGTGAGCGGCTTTTCGCGGATCTGCTCGTTGATGGTGGCGTGATCGTCGCATCACCGGAACCCCTCCCCGGACTGACCGAGCGATCCGAACGGGGCCTCTGGTGGACGGTGGTCGAGGCGTCCACGGGAGGAGAGCCCGTTGGCTATCGCGTGCGAGCGCATTGGCGCGGGCTGCCGTTTGACGTCGTTCATCGGCTGCGCCCCCGGACGGCGACCTCGCGATGCTCGTCTACGCCGATCACGATTGCAGCGCTGCCGAGGCAGCGGGGCTGCCGAAGACGGATCAGGGCGTGTACGAGGTAGTCGCTCCGTGGAGCGAACTGGAGAAGCTCGAGGGCGTCGAGATCAGCGGTGCGGGATCCCGTGAGCGCTGAGGCTGTGAAGGGTGAGCGATGAACGGATTGCGTGACGTCCGGGCCGACGCGGCCTATTTCGATGGTGTGCTGGATCTGATGCGGCGTCACAACGAGCGTCATGATCAGCGGTTGGACGATTCGAATGCGGTGTGGCGTAAACCGTCGTATCGTGGTGCGGCTGCCGGGGATGCGATGGTGCCTCGTTGGGCGCGGTTCAGCGCGTTGTACTCGGCGGGTGCGAGCGTGGCCGAGCTGCGGGCGGAGTACGAGTCTGTTCTCGTCGCGGCGGAACGTGCCGGACGCCTGGCGAAGGAGACGATGCCACCGGACACGATCGCGGTGCGATTCGGGTTCGGTGCCAACCGGGACTTCTACAGGCAGTGGTTGTCGCTCGTGGCGCTTGGCATCGTGTTCGACGTGGACGAGGCGACCTTCGGCAGGGTGGTTGCTGCCGTCGGGTTCAGCGGGGGCGATCGACTGATCGACCGCCTGATTGCGGTGCGGGTCCCCGAGCATCCGATCGGGATGCAGCTGGCGTTCCCGTCGGTGACCGCGGGGCTGGAGCGTGTCTTCGACAGCCGCGATCCGGGCGATGTCGGCACCTACCTTGCCGGGTGGTATCCGGCGTGGAAGGGCGTCGACGGGTGGGGCGGTCACGCGGCCTTGGACAAGAACCAGTACTACGGGTACCGGGCTTTTGAGGTGGCGGGGGTCGTCGCCGCACTGGGTATCGATGATTCGTCGTTCCGTGAGAATGAGTATTACCCGGGGGATCTCGCACTGGGCATCGATGATTCGTCGTTCCGCGAGAACGAGTACTACCCGCGTGATCTACAGACTCTGGAGCGGTGTCGTGTGATCCCGCTCAACTGGGGATCGTATGTCCTCGCCGGCGGGGTCATCTACGAGCCGGGCGGGTACTCGCCCGAGCACAAGGACGGGATGTTGCTGTTCGCGGTGGACCCGGCGGCTGTGCCGGCGCGGCGCGAGATCCCGTTGAAGGAGTACCGCGCGACGCAAGTATCTCCGTCGGCGACGTATCGGGGTCAGCGTGTCCACGATCTGAGCGTTCGCGATGACGGCACGGTGCTCTTCACGCTCCGGACGGATCGCGCTGAGACGGCAGGTTCAGAATGGCCCGACGGCGTCGTCGTGCAGCGGATGACCGGTCAGCATCCGGGTGACAACTTCGTCACAGGCGTCGTTCCGGCATCCGAGTTGTCGGACATCGACGATGACATTCCAGACGAGTGGCGTCCCTTCTTGCCGCCACGTGATGTCCGCGAACGCTGACAGCGTCTCGGCGTGAGGGAGGCTCGATGACCACTTGGCAGAAGCTGTTGATGCCGGCGGGCGCGGATCTGATGCTCAAGCGGGGCGTCGCCGAGATCGGCGGTCCGGTGGTGCGTGCGGGTGATGTGGCGGGGGCTCGTCCTGCCGACCTGGTGCGGGCGTTCGGCCTGGGTGGGGAAGGTCTCGTCTTCCGGGAAGCTCCGGTGAATCGCCGTGGGTTTGGTTCCGCTTCTTTTGGGAGGATGAATCATGCCCCGTCAGTTCCTGCCGGGGTTCCGGCTGGCGCGCGCTCAGGATGCTCGATGAGGCGTTGCCTGAGCGCGATAACACCCGGGCCCGGATCGATAGTCTTCTGAAAGACATACGGATCTGAACCGGAAGCGAGGCATCGCATGATTCAAGGTGACGCCCTCACACTCCTGAGCGCACTTGGCGCACGCGAAGGAGAGCCATCGCTTCAGAAGGTTCTGGACTTCGTCGGCGATGATTATGAGGCGGAGATCTACGACGAAAGCGGCGTCGAAGAGAAGTACCTCGTCGCGGTCGATCGTGGGGTCGACTTCCTCCTCAAAGATGGCGTGCTGACCACGATCTTCATCTACGCGGTCGACAGCGCCGACCAGCGTTCTTACTCGCGATGGTCGGAACTCGTGGAGGGGATCGCTCCGAGCGACACGCGGGAGGACATCGTGCGAGTGCTCGGAGACCCGATCGCTGCGATGGGTGAGTACCTGCGGTATGGGACGAGCGCCGGATTCCTGCAGTTCGATTTCGAGGAGGGGCGCCTGAAGATGCTCGTTCTCATGGCCCAGGTCATCGGAGCGGGTGGGGGGACGGAGTACTCGGATCCCGAACCTGTCGCGGCCACGCACGCTGCCGTGCAGGGAGAGATCTCGGTGTTCATGGGGGCGATCGGGCGAGCGATGTTCTCGCCCGAACATCTCGCGATCATCGGCTTGGCCGGGCCGGCGAACGAATCCTTCGACGAGGAACGCGGAGGAGTTCTCTGGCAGTACGAAGTTTCGGCACGAACCGGAGTCACCCTCCAGTTCCGGCAGGACATCCTTGTCGGCGCGTTGATAACCCTGTTGAGCGAAGACGGAGAGCCTGCATACCCGACGTCGGGGAGCCTCATCGACGGATTGGCGCTGCCCTCCAGTCGCCAGGCAGTCACCGGTCGTCTTGGCGCACCTCGACGCTCCAGCGAGCTCATGGACCTCTACCTCGTCGATGACGTGTATCTCAGGTTTGATTTCCTGGCATCTGGACAGAGCTCGCTTCTGACCGTCGTGAGCCAGGACGTCGAGGTCTGAGCCGCTCGCATACCGCTGGTCTGCGGTCGTAGCTCATGCGTTCGTAACCGCGGCGACGTGGTGAAGTTCCGCTTCAGCAACTGACCGAACGTCTGGAGTAGCGTCGGTCGCGGCCGCCTCGGTGTCGTGGACAGAGCGGCCATCCCGGCTCAGATATGAGTCTCCCGATGGTGGGATCGGCCGCTCTGGTGTCGGCATCCCTCAGAACGAGTCTCCGGCGGCACGATCAGGTGCGGTAGGCCTGGTGTGCTACGGGCTGGTATGACAGCGCGGCCTCGACGATCTGTGCGCTAGAGGCCTCAGCCAGTGCGTCGGGAGGCCAGTAGATGAGATCGCTGGCCGCCGGGTGCGGCACGTTCAGCTGGAACAGTTCGAGGTAGAAGTCGCTGTCCCCGTGATCGGCGATGACTCTGTCGACGATCTCTATCAACTCCTCTCGCGTGATGTCGAGCACTCGTTTCGGCCGGTTGATGACACGATACTGCCGGCGCTGATGTCGATCCGCTTCCACGCCGGGACGTAGGGGGAGATCCGGTTGTAGCGTTCATAATGTCTTCACAGACCATGGCTGCGGATGGAGCGCATGTACGAGGAACGTCATCCCGACTCGACCGTGGTGGAATGCGTGTGGCAGGCGCGGGCGACGCGAGATGAGCGCTACCTGGTCCCGGCGGTCGAGTACTGGGATCTGTGGTTCGCGCGCGCGGCAGGGGGAGAGTTGCTCGCTGGGCTGTCGGGACCGAGCCTGGGGCACCGCTGGATTCGCTCGACGATCGGCGAGCACAGCTGGGGTGTTCAGTTGAAGGCGCATGTCGTCCTGCCTGGAGTGAGCAAGCAGCTCCTGCTCGGCGGCGAGCAGCCGCTGGTTGTGGAAGCCGGACACGTCACACTTGCGCATCACGTCGTGCCGTTCCCGGAGTTCGCGGAGCTCGAGGCCTTCACCGATCGTCTTCTTGAGCTCGACGTGCTGCGCTGCGACGCCGATGTCCGGCGCATACTCTCCGGTGACGATGCGGGGTACTCGGAGCGTCACCAACAGCGCCGGGTCCGCGCCGCAACGGGGCTCACTCGTAAGCAGATCGAGCAGCTGTCGCGCGCGCGTGAAGCGTTCGCCTTGCTGATGCAGGGCGTGCCGCCGAGCGTGTGCGCCGCACGCTGCGGATTCGCGGATCAGGCCCACCTGACTCGTTCGCTCAGGGCCTTCCAGGGGCAGACGCCGGCCCAGGTGCTCTCATGCTGACGATGGCGGAAATGTTCAATACCGGGACCTGCGCTCACTGATGGACTGAAGACATCGCATCCACCACCACGACAGGAGCACACGATGTCTGCACCCGCAGCCCCCGAGGGCTATGCCACCATCAACCCCTTCATCGTCACGAGGAACGCCGATGACATCGCCCGGTTCGTCGTCGACGTCTTCGAAGGTGAGGAACGCGCCGAAGCGCGCACCGTCGACGATGACGGACTGCTGCTGCAGGCTGAGGTGCGCGTCGGTACGACGACCATCATGTTCGCCGAGCGCAAGCCGGACTGGCCGTTCACCCCGAGTCTTCTCCAGATCTACGTCGATGACATCGATTCGGTGATTGAGCGTGCCCTCGCCCGCGACGCGCGGCTCATCACAGAACCGACGGACTTCTTCGGCACTCGATTCGCTCGGATCCAGGATTCGAGCGCGAACATCTGGTGGATCTGGCAGCATGGCGAGCCGGTCTGGGAAGAATCGTCCGGCGAGAAGGACTGGGCCACCGAGGAGCAGGGCGACGGGTGGGACGCGGTCTCGCCCGAACTCGCGTACATTCACGACACGCTGCTCGAAGCGATGGCCGCCCTGCGCGACTTGAGGGCCTGAGAGGGCATCACTGCCGATGCTGCGCGAGCCAGGTGTGGTTGACGATGGCGGTGGCGACGGCATCCCGCCACTGCTTGCCATCTGAGCCGCCGAAGAGATTGCGAGCGTAGAACGGTGAGGTCTCGCGATGGGGTGAGCCGTCATGGATGCTCCGCGCGAGCTCACAGAGGTAGGAGCGGCCGTCGGTCCGGTACGCCTCGACATCGGCGGCATCCAGGCGCACGAGCGCCGAAGCGTCCACCATCGAGGAGACGACGTAACGGGCGTCCAGGAACAGCGCGTCCTTTCGACGAACGAGGAACCACGCACCCGGCTCATGGTCGACATAGTGCAGAGCCTCCTGATCGGCGGCGATCCTCTCCTCGTCGCCCCACAGCTCGACCGCGGGTATCGCTTCAAGCGGATGCCTGCGCGCTTCGTCCATGGCGCAGTACTCGAACCGGGGGCCGCTGTCACGGACGAGTGCGAAGCAGACGATCCGGTGGCATCGCGTGCAGCGCAGCTGGCACTCGACGCGGGGCATGAGCCGAGAGGCATGAAGCGGAACGAGATCGCTCAGGCGCACCCAATGCAGATCCTCGACCAGGATGCCGGCGCTCACGGCGTCGCCCAGTGCACGTACGGTCGCGTTCACATCGACAGCGCCGTGATCACGGACGAGCACCTCCGCACAGGCAATGCAGTCGTCGTCGTCCGGCCGGCAGCCGAGGCCGGGTTTGGTCGCCACGACAGTGATACCGACGAGGTTGCCGGGCTCGTTCCAGCCGCGATTCCCTGCGAAGTCCGCCGTCGCGTACACAGGGCCGAGCGTGAAGTAGGGCTGCCCGAAACCAGCGAAGCCGCGTGGCGCTCCGATCGCCGTCACCAGCTCTTCGAGTGTCGCGTTCGGGCTGGCGCCGGGGATCCACGCGGAGAGCTCGACCGTGGCATCCCGCGCGTGGAGGGTGACCGCGACGACGATCTCATCGTGCAGGATTACCTCGATGCCCGTGGCGTAATGCAGGCGGCGGGAACGGATCGCAGGTTCACCGACGAGACGCTCTGTGACGCCGTCAGGCGCTGGGCCAGCCGCATCCAGAAGTCGTCTGGCGCCGGAGGCCGTCACGTGCAACCCGATGGCATCGACGATCAGCGGCAGTTTCGTCTTCCTGCGCCAGCGTTCCATGCGATCAGACCGTTGCATCGATCGGGTGCGGCTCAGACGCGCGAGGCCGGCACGGATCGTCATGGGTACGAGCCTAAGTCAGACGTGCCGGCTGCCAGGTAGTCTTACCCCGCGCCGAAGAGCACGCGGCATCGGCAAGGAAGATGACAGGGAGAAGTCGTGTCAGTTCGTGCAGGACGGGTGTTCCTGGGGATCACGGCAGCGGTCTTCTTCGGCTGCGTGGTCTGGCTTGCCGTCGCCTCGATGCGGCATGGAACGATCTCGGGAGCGTCCGCAGTTCCGATCGCGGTGGCGCTGGCCGCTGTCATCGGCTTCGCCATCGGGACGATGCTTTTCCCCCGATTCGCCGAGGCTCACGTGGGGTCGGAGAATCTGATCCTCCGGCGTGTGCTGGGCGCTCCTCGACGAATCCCGCTCGCCGTGATCGACATGGTCGTGGTCGTCAAGCAGCTGCACCTGCCGTCGCGCTCGGGAGCTGCGCCAGTCATCCGGGTCGTGCTGCGCGCGGGGGACCGCACCTTTCTCGCCTTCACTCCGCGCGGCGACGGGGTGGTGCAGCAGCTGAGCGCTCACGGCATACCCGTGGAGACGGTCAGTGAGCCGGTCTCGCCCCGCGAGCTCGCGCAGCGGTATCCGGGGTCCGTCAGCCTCGCCGAACGGGTGGTCAGTGCGTTGCCCTGGCTCGCGATCGTGATCGGCGTGGTCGTTGTGGCCTGGGTGTGCGGGGAGGCACTGCGCCGGTGACCTAGCGTTAATGACGCTCCTCGTTACACATCCATCCGGGAGAGATCCTCATGGAGGACTTCATTGAGGGCTTCGGGATCACGCAGAACAAGCTCGCGGTGCCGATCGGTGTCCCGCCGTGCCGGATCGATGAGATCGTGCACGGCAAGCGGGGGATCACCGCGGATACGGCGATCCGCCTGGCTCGCTACTTCGGTGCCTCCGAGGATTTCTGGATGAACCTGCAGTCGAACTACGAGCTGTGGCTCGAGCGTCGAGCGCTGCGCGACAAAGTCGCTGCGATCACGTCGCTGAAAGTGTCGAGTCGTCAGTCGCGGACGAGTTTGCGGAGCAGGGCCTCGAGATGCCGCCGCTCCGTGTCGTCGAGGGGGGAGAGGAGCTGGTTCTCCAGCTGCAGATGCGCGGGGTAGGCGTCATCGATGAGCGCACGGCCCTCGGGGGTCAGCTCGACGATACGGCCGCGTGCATCATCCGTCCGCTGGCTGCGGGTGACGAGCCCGGTCGCCTCGAGCCGGTCGACGCGCTTCGACGTCGCGCCCGCGGTGACAACCGTGTGCGCGGCGATGTCTCCCTGCGACAGTGCAAAAGGTGCGCCCGCTCGACGGAGTGCGCAAAGGACGTCGAACTCGCCCTCGCCCAGCCCGAACCGGCGATAGTTCTCGATCAGCTCCCGCGTGAACTCGTCCGAGACTCGCCGCATCCGACCGATCACCGCCATCGGGCTCGGATCGAGGTCCGGGCGCTCGCGACGCCACTGCTCGACGAACATCCCCACGCGATCCTGGCTGCTCATGCACCCATTATAGTTTCCGCGGAACGTATACTGGTTTCCATGGAAACGAAAACGCGAGCACCGGGACTGTGGCGCAGGGTGCGATGGCCCCTGATCGCGGCGATCGGGCCGATCGCGTTCGGCTCGAACTACTTCGTCACGCACGAGTTCCTGCCGGCCGACTCGCCGCTGTGGGGGTCTGCCATTCGGGCGCTGCCGGCCGGGCTGGTGCTCCTGATCGTCGCCCGGAGGCTTCCTGTGGGAGCGTGGTGGTGGCGTTCGATGATCCTCGGCACGCTGAACATGGGGATGTTCTTCTGTCTGGTGTATGTGGCAGCCCAGCTGCTGCCCTCCAGCATCGCCGCCTCATTGATGTCGCTGAGTCCGATCGTCATCGCCGCAGCTGCGTGGCTGCTCATCCACGAGCGACCCGCGCCGCGCGTGATCGTCGGCGCGGTGATCGGAGGAGCCGGGGTCCTGCTGATCGTCGGCACGGCGACCGGCGCGCTCGACGGCTGGGGCATCGCAGCGTCGATCGCGTCCATGGTCCTCTCCTCGATCGGCGCGATCCTCACGAAACGATGGCAGGATGACACGCCCGTGCTGACCGTCACCGCCTGGCAGCTCATCGTCGGCGGAGTCGAGTTGCTTGTCGCTGCAGCCATCGTCGAAGGCGCGCCGCCTGCCATCACGCCCGTCGATTCCCTCGCTTTCGCCTACGTCAGCCTTGTGGCCACTGCGCTGGCGTTCGTCTGCTGGTTCACCGGGTTCCGGCACCTTCCGGCGGGAGTCGTGGGCGTCATCGGCCTGCTCAATCCGGTCACCGGCGTCTTGCTCGGCGTCCTCCTCGGAGGTGAGACCCTCACGCCGCTGCAGATCGTCGGCATCCTCCTCGTGCTCGCGAGCATCTCGATCGTCAACACACGCCGGCGCACCCCGCGACGACGGGTGTCCGCCGCCAGGCCGTCAGCCCGCCGTTCGGATCGATCACAGCTCCGGAACGGAGACGCTGGTTCCCGGCATCCTGGCGAGTGAGAGCGCATGGGGCCGCTCGACGACCCGGGCTGACGGGCGTGTGCTGGACGTGACATCGTCGAGGTGGAATTCGGCGATCTGCTGCTCGCGATCATCGGCTTGGCCGGGCCGCCGAGCGATTCCTTCGACGAGGCGCGCGGGGGAGTTCTCTGGCAATACGAAGTATCGGCACGAACCGGAGTCACCCTCCATTTAAGGAAGCACGGGGATCAGGTACGGTGGTCGATCGCTGAGCGGAGACAACGTCTCGCCGCCTCCAGGCAGCGACTCGCCGTCGAGGCTCACGTGCTCCGCAGCGGCACGCCTCGGCGACCCCTGGCTCCGCGGGCTGCCAGCGCATACCGTGGAGGTATGGAACTGCGCACGAGCAGGACCCTTCTGCACTACGTCGAGCACGGGGCGGGGCGCCCGGTGCTCGTACTGCACGGCGCGGGCGTCGACCACCGCGAGGCCGAGGGCTGCATCGAGCCGGCGTTCGCGGGGGCCGACAGGTTTCGGCGGATCTATCCCGACCTGCCCGGAATGGGGCGCACAGCGGCCGACGGTCTCGACAGTGCGGAGGACGTCGTCGCCGTTCTGTGCGAGTTCGCCGATCGGGTCGCCGGCGGAGAGCCGTGTCTCATCGTGGCGCATTCGGCCGGGGCGCACTTCGCGCTCGGGATGGCGGCGCGCCGTCCCGCGGCCGTCGTCGGGCTGGCCTTGATCTGCCCGCTGCTCCCGAACGTTCGGGACGTGCCGCAGCATCGGATCATCGTCGGGTCCGGCGAACTCGGCGACGAGACGTTCCGGGACTACTTCGTGGTGCAGACCCCCGAGATGCTCGAGCGATACGAACGCCTCGTCGTACCCGGTATGCAGCTCGCCGACGAGGAGGCGATGGAGCGGATCGGCGAGCGCTGGGAGCTCGCGCTAGAGGTGCCGTTCGAGGGGCCGGCGCTGATCCTGGTGGGGCGGCTGGATGCGACGGTCGGCTACGCGGCGGCCCTCGACCTCGCACACCGCTGGTCCCGCGCCACCGTGGTCGTCAGCGACGGCGCCGGACATGCGCTTCCCCACGAGAAGCCCGAGCTGTTGCGTGTGCTGCTCCAGGACTGGCTGAAGCGGTGTGAGTAGGCGCTCAGACGCTCCGAGCGACGTCGCCCGGCTCAGCGAGTCGAGGAGGCTTCGGTGCCGCTCGTGGAGGGACTCGACGGGGAAGCCGGGAGCAGCTCGGCGATGAGGTGTTCGACCCGGGTGCGGATCTCGTCGCGGATGGGGCGGACCGCGTCGATGGTCTGCCCCGCGGGGTCGTCCAGAACCCAGTCCTCGTATCGCTTGCCGGGGAAGATCGGGCATGCGTCGCCGCATCCCATCGTGATCACGGCATCCGACTCGCGCACGGCCTCGACGGTCAGCAGCTTCGGTGTGTTCGAGGCGATATCGATGCCCTCTTCTGCCATCGCGGCGACCGCGACTGGATTGATCTGATCCTTCGGTGCCGACCCCGCGGACAGGACCTCGATGCGGTCGCCGGCAAAGGCCTGCAGATAGCCGGCCGCCATCTGCGAACGGCCGGCGTTGTGCACGCAGACGAACAATACGGTGGGCTTCTCCGCCATGGTCGGGTCCTCTCCTCGAAGCGCTGGTCGCATCCAGCTTGACGGATGAACTATAGCTCAGTCAATATTGAGACAATGAACAATGAGCGAATTCAGTCGGTGGAAGAGCGGGCGCGCACGCATGCGGCTCTCGCGGATCCGGTGCGATTGCGGATGCTCGATCTGCTGACTCTTGGTGATCTCTCGCCGACCGAGCTTCGCGAGGCGATCGGCGTGCCGTCGAATCTTCTCGCTCACCACCTGAACGTGCTCGAGAGGGTGGGCATCATCACCCGCGGTCGTTCTGAAGGCGACGGCCGCCGGACGTATGTCGGCCTGGTCCCCGGCGCGCTGACAGGGCTCGGGTCGTCCGCCGTCGCTGTCGCTGACCGCGTCGTGTTCCTCTGCTCCGCCAACTCCGCGCGTTCCCAGCTCGCCCGGGCTCTGTGGAACACGGTCAGCCCGGTGCCGGCGCAGTCCGCTGGCACGCACCCGGCTGATCGAGTCGCCCCGGGGGCGATCGCGGCGGCCATCCGGCATGGCCTCGACCTCGCCGGCGCGGTGCCGCAACCCGTGGACGACGTCGACCTGGAGGGTGCGTTCATCGTCACGGTCTGCGATCGGGCTCACGAGGAGTACCCCGAGGGAAGCGTGCACTGGTCCGTGCCCGACCCGGTCCGAATCGGAACCGACGAGGCATTCGATTCCGCGTTCGAGGACATCCACCGCCGCGTCGACCAGCTCGCCCAGCGGGTCGTCGCCGTTGCGTGAGCCCCGCGCTGTCAGCGATGTCCAGGGGGTGCCGGTGAGGGCGGAGCGCCTCGCCGTCCGGTCGCAGGGCTCTCGCAGATCGGCCGCTGTGCCCGTTGCTGATCGTCGCGTCCAGGATGACGGCGCCGCGCGACGGAGGTACGGACGGGGCCTCGAGGAGAACAGGTGGTGTTCGATCTGGTGATTCAACCCGCCCATCGCGACGTTGTGGTTCGGGGTGAAGGGGAAGAGCGTCGGTGCTGCAGGCCCCGCCTGCGGATGTGCTGGGCCAGTTCCGTGATTGTGCTCGAGCCGTATGTCCGGCGATCGTGGGGTCTGGTGGGGATCGTCGGACGGATGCCGCCCATGATGGCTTCTTCCGGGTATCGCGCTACCCGCGGACGGCACCGCCTTCTTCGTTCCAGTCTGCGATGCGCGCCTCATCGTCGTCCGGGGACCGGGGCGGTTCACCGGAGAAGGAGACGGATTCGGCGAGAGCCGCGACGGCAGCCGCGCGCTCCTGCTCGCGGTGTGTGGCTTGCTCGTACCTGTCGGCTGCGAACATCCTCTCGGTGCGCAGAGCAGTGCTGATCTCGGCGAGGAGAGTGGCGAGCACAGCGCCGAGCCCGTCCCGCAGTTCCTCCAGATTCGTGTTCGCGATCTCCAGACGCCGATCCGCGACATGCAGTTCGACGGTGGGGAATCCGTGCGCCGAGAGATACGCACGAGTCTTGTCTCCCTCTATCGCGGCGACTTCGTCACGATCGGTCTTGCGCGTGAACACCGCTTCCACGGTGTAGCGTTCGGGGGCTGTCTCCGTCAGGAGCGTCGCGGGAAGCGAGCCGATGAGGACGGATCCGAGCCCAAGCAGTCCAGGTTCTTGCCCTGCGATCTTCACTTGTGCGTTCATGAACCGACGGTACGCCCCGGACATGTGTGCGCTCACAGGATGGCGAGTCCGTCAACCGCGTTCGTCCGGGCTCTGCGAGGCGATGTGCTTCGGCTTCGACGATCGATCATGTTCCTCGAAATCCGCACGAGCCGCAGTCTCCGCGGTCGCGGAGTACGGATGCCAGTGCATCCCCACCGCCCGCTGCCAGTCGGTGTCTGCCTCGCTGGCTCGCTTGCCCGGTGCGCGCGAGCTGGGCGTGGCATCGGTATCGGTCGAGTGTGCAGCCGTGTCTTCGCCGGCATCCTCTTCGGACGAACGCTTGGTGTTCATCCGAAGACCGTACGTCCACGACATGTACGCGCTCACAGGTTGGCGGCGTGCGAGAGCTGAAGCCTCCCCGACGCTGCAGACGGCAGCCGCACCGCTCCCGGCTCACGCTGCTCTGCGGCTCTCGGAGCGCTTGACCCCGAGAGCCGCTGCACATGTTCACGTCTGTGGAGAGCGGGGTCCGAGTCCGCGCCGCGGCACCAGCCCGTTCTGGCCGAAGACGGCAGCAGCGAAGCGGGAACCCATCTCCGCGTACAGCTCCGTGTCGGGGTGCAGGCTGTCGGGCAGCACGTACCGCTCCTGATCGTCCGGGCCGAAGAGCTGCAGACCGTCGAGGTACGTGATTCGCTCGCCGGCCTCCGCGCGAACGCGCACGACCTCGGCGAGCTGTCGTCGCGACTCCGTCATGGTGAGCGCGCCACGGGTCACATCCGCGGGATCGCCAGCCGTGTAGCAGCGCACGCGACCATCTTCGAGGAACTCCACATCCGAGGGACCCGGCGCGTCTTCGCTGCCCGGCCAGAGGATCGACGATGCCAACACGATCGGTGTGTCAGGGTGCCCTGCGCGCACCCGATCGAGGAAACCGTGCATCGCCGGCGTGAACGTCCGCCGATCGAACGATCGCGCTCCGACGATGTTCACGCCGACCTTCAGCGAGATGACACTCGCCGGCGTCGCGGCGATCGCGTCGGCGACGAACGGGTCGAGCATGCACTGGCCGCCAAAGCCCAGGTTGATCAGCGACAGATCGCTTGCGCGCGCCGCGATCACCGGCCAGGTGCCCGTCGGCGACGGTGTTTCGACACAGTGGCTGATCGAGCTGCCATGGTGGATCCAGACCGGCGCATCCGATGGAGCCGCCGGGACGATCGGTGCGTCTGCGGTGAGATCCTGCAGGTCGACGATCATCCCCTGGGGCAGCCACACGGTCACAGCCTGCTCATGCCCGCCTTTCAGGGCGACGTCCAGTGTTGCGGGCGCGGTCACCGTCGACGACGTCGCGCCGTCGCCCGTCCACGAGAGTCGGCGGATATCGGTGACAGGACCGCGCACCGTGTGGATCGCAGTGCCGTCGACCTCCACCACCAGGTCGTTGACCGGTCCGGCGAGTTCGTCGAAGAACAACTGCGTGCACCGCAGCGTCAGCGACAGTCGGGTCGCCGCCGTGGTGAACCGCACCCGTACACCGCTGGCGTTCGCGGTGATCGCGCGGAGGATCTCGCCGTGGGGCGGAAAGTGCGACCAGGTGCTGCGCGGCAGTCGGAGCGGGCGGATGCCGTGGGCGTCGTCGACGTCGAGGTGCCCCTCGAGGAGCACGGTCTCGTCGCCGATGCGGATGACCTCACCGGAAGTGGGGGAAGCGGAGGTCGGGGGAGTGATCACGGGATGATCCTCTCTGCGTGTGATCGGATGAAGGAGACGGTGCGCGCGAAGAGTTCATCGCGCTGCGGGAGCTGCGCCCAGCCGTGGTCGGCGCCGTCGACGATGACCACCTCGGCGCGTTCGCCGAAGACATGGGCATCCGCATAGCGTTCGGCGTAGCTCACCGGGACGAAGTCATCCGTGCCGTGCAGGAGCAAGGCCGGCCCGAGATACCCTGCCGCGCGCTCGTATGGGTCGAAGGCGAGTGCATCGTCCCGCATCGCCGGCCCCATGCGCATGCCGAGGAAGTCGAAGTACCCGGCAGGACCGTCCAAGGCTGCGAGAGAACGCCCCTGGATCTGGCCCGAGCGGATGTCGTCGACGAACACCGCCGCCGTCGACCACATGGTCAGTGAGCGGATGCCGGTGTCCTCTGCGGCCACAGCCGCGGCGATCACGGAGCCGAGGCTCATGCCGACGAGTGAGATGTTCGCGGCGTCCACGTGAGGACTCTCACGCAGCGCGGCGAGTACCGCGGCGGTGTCGGCGATGTCCCCGGACGCGGTGGTGTCGTAGAACTCGCCATCGCTCTCGCCATGCCCCGCCCGATCGAACGCGAGCACACCGAGACCGGCGGCGACCAGCGCGCGGGCGAGCTGGACGAAGACCCCGGTGGTCTCCACCCGCGACCCGCCGAACCCGTGCAGGAGCACGACGGTCGGCAGCGCCGTGGGCACGTCGTCCGCAGGATCTGGCAGGTAATGCGTGCCGCGGAGCCGCAGATCGCGGGCGAGAGTCTCGAAGTTCAGAAGTCGCATGTGCAGAACTCTCCTCGGTGGGTGGGGCGGCTCAGGACGCGACTGTCGACGAGCGGGATTCGACAGCGGCGGCATCCGGGAGCGTCTCGGAATCGACGTCGAACGCGTTCGTCACCCCGCGGCGGAATCCGATCCATCCGATGAGGAAGCCCGCGGCCGCGACGATCGAGACCCCGACGTACACGCCGGACGGGTTGAGTGCGAGAAGCGCCGGTGTGACGACGTTGAACCCGGCGGTGGCGAAGCGTGCGACCGCGTACACCGTGCCCTGCGCGGTGGAGCGGAGCATGGTGGGGAACGACTCCTGCGTCCACACCTTCATGATCGTCTCGAAGCAGAACGCGCCGGCGAAGGTCGACACCACGACCGAGATGATGAGGGCCGGCAGTGTGAACCCGAAGAAGACCGGCACGAGGTTCGCCGCGACGACGGCGATCGATCCGGCGACGAAGTACGACATCCGCCAGGGCGTGTCGGCGACGGCCATGAACCACACGGCGCCGAGGATCGCGGCGGGCATGGCGAGCAGCGTCCAGGTCTGATACTCGTTGACGGGGATGGCCGCGACGTTCACCGCGACGAATGTGCCGAAGCTGCCCGCGACGCTGATCGCGATCGACGCGAGTGTGTAGTAGACGAGCAAGGTCGCGAACGGCCGACGGTACGGCATGCGGCCGAAGTCGCGGATGCTGCCCCGCTCGGCGCGAACGGTCTGCACACCAGCGCGGTGTTCGGCGCGGGCGGCGAGCCAGGACGCCGACTCGGGGATCGTCAGCCGCAGAGCGAGCACGATGAGGCCGACGCCGCCGAAAGCGGCGAACATGATCCGGCCACCCGCCGCGCCGAGCGAGCCGAAGAAGATGCCGATGAGCACGGCGAGCAGGATGCCGAATCCGCCGAGGAGGTTCGAGAAGACCAGGATCTTGCCGCGGTTGCGATCACTCGCGGCCTCGGAGATCGACGCGAGCGCGGCGGGCAGGTCGGCCCCGACGCCGAGTCCGATCAGCGCGATACCGGGAAGCAGGGCGCCGAGCGACAATCCGAGGAACGGCGTGAGGGAGCCCAACACGATCAGCGTCATCGTGACGAGGAAGACCCGGCGGCGACCGAAGCGGTCGGCCAGTCGGCCGCCGACGAGCGATCCTACGGCGACGCCCGCCGTGAGCACGCCCGTGAGCAGACCCACCTGGTCGGGTGTGAGTCCGGCGACACCGGCGGTGGACGACTGGAACAGCACGAGGGCGACGGCGATGCCGGTGGTGGCAGCGGCATCGACGAAGGTCGCCATCCCGCACACGAACCCCACCCACCAGGGGTTCGGGGCCGTCCGAATGGACGAAGCGCTCATGGTCATACTCCTTTGTATTCGGGTGAAGAAAGGTGCGGCCGAGCAGTGACGATTCGGGACCGTTGCGCCGCCGATGATTAAGCTATACGGATTTAGCACCGGAAGGCAAGGGCAACTTCTCTCGTCTTTCGCGCGAGAGGAACTCCGCTGCGAAAAGAAGGGTCGCCGTCTCAGCCGTCGTCGCGCTCGCGCCCCTCAGGCGTGCGGTCCGGCCACGGAGCCGCCTGAGCCGACCGGCATGTCGAGCAGATCGTGACGCGGACTCGCGTCAGGCTCGAGCAGCAGATCCGCCGCGCGTCGACCGATCTCCGCCTGGGGGAGCCGCAGCGAGACCAGCTGCGGATCCGTGGCCTCTGCGAGCAGGCTTCCGTCGAACGATACGAGCGAGACATCCTGGGGCACACGGAGTCCGGCCCCCTGCAGGGTCTGGAAGACTCCCACGCCCACGGCATCGTTCACACAGATGATCGCCCTCGGGACCGTGCCGCTCGCGAGCAGACGAGCGGCGGCCGCCCTTCCGTCGTGCACGGTCCAGTCGTCGTCGACAGCCACTGTCCCGGCGAGCGATGCGCCCGCCGACGCGAGTTCCTCGCGGACGCCCTCGAGCCTGCGGGGCAGAGCGAGTGGATCCCATTCGTGCCAGGCCGCGCCGCCCGTGCGCCCCGGCGCCAGCACGCCGATGAACCAGATGCCGTCCTCGTGGCCGGCGTCCAGCAGGAGCCTGGCGGCCGCGGCCCCGGCCGCGCGCTCATCCGGCACCACGGAACTGATCGTGGGGTCGGCGGCCTCGCAGTTCATCAGTACCAGGGGTGTGTCCCGAAGCGAGGCCGGCGGAGTCACCCGGCGCGTGAACATCGAGGCATAGAGGATGCCGTCGATGTCGCGCGCGAGGAGATCGTCGAGAACGCGGCGCTCGGTCTCGGCATCGCCCTGAGTGTCGACCGTGAGCAGAAGGAGGTCCGCTTCATGCAGCCTCTCCAGTGCGCCGCGCACCATCGAGTTCGCGAATGAGGTGGAACTGACGAAATCGGACACCAGCGCGACCGTGCCGGAGCGGCCGGTGCGCAGGGTTCGGGCCGTCACGTTGGCGCGATAGCCGAGATCGTCGGCCGCCTGGCGCACGCGAGCCATCGTCTCCTCGGAGAGGCGCTGATCCAGACGGCCGTTGAGCGCGAAGGATGCGGCGGCACGGGAGACTCCCGCTCGCTCCGCGACTTCGGTCAAGGTCACGCGACGACCGGGCCTGTCGGTCATCGCCATCGCACGAGCTCCCGTGCCTCGCCGACCCGAAGTTCGTTCACGCAGTTCACAGTCTCGGCACCTTTCGGAGACATCGATGCACAGGAGGGCAGGATGCGAGCTCACCTCGAACGATGCGTCTTCGCTGGGGCCAGCCTACTCACCTGCGCGTCGCGTCATCGCCGTTGCGGTTCCCTCCAGTAGGTCTGCACGCGCACGCCACCGTTGAGTTCGACGAGCGAGCGGGGACGATAGCCGAGCCTCTCGTAGCGCGCATCGTTCGCAGGATTCGAGGACTCCAGATAGGTGGGGACGCCCTCCTCGTCGTAGCGCGCGAGCGCCGCGCGGAGCAACGCCATGCCGTGGCCACCGCCGCGCGCCTCCGGCGCCACCCCGAGCAGGGTCAGATAGGCGTGGGGTTCGCTCGGCCGGGCGTCGGCGAACTGTGCCCCGGCCTTCTCCAGCGCGGTCGCCGCATCGGGGGAGAGCAACTCGCCGATCATCGCCCCGTATGCGGGCAGTGCCTTCTCGGAGATCTCGTCCGCACCGGGCGGGTACCAGATGGAGACCGCGCGGAGAGGTCCGCCTCCGACTCTCGACGAGGGATCGGCCTCGCGGGCAAGAGCACCGTCCAGGACTCGGGACTCGGAGAAGCGCAGCGCTTCTCCGACCATGAATCGCCAGTATGCGCCAGCGACGCGCGGGCGTGTCGCTGCGTCGGGAAAGGCGGGTCCCCAGACCGGATCCTCGAAGAAGGCCGACGTGAGGATTCGCGTGATCTCGTCGACGTCGTCGAGAGTCGCCGGGCGCGTCCCGGGGGAGGGTGTGTCGTTTCTCATAGCATCCTGTCCATGCAGCACTCAGTGTGCCGCAAGATCTGCCGAGGTGCGAAGCAGATCGATGAGCGCACCGCCGTGGGTCAGTTGCGGGTGGTGTCCGGCATCCGGGATGGTGACGAGTTCGATGTTCGGGCGCGAGGTCAGCGTCGGGATCAGGTCGGGGGCGAGTGGGTCGTCGCTGCCAGCGATGATCCGGATCGGGCCATTGAAGCGCCTCAGCGCTTCACGGAGTTCGCCACGCCACTGCGCCGATCCGGCACGCGTGAGATGCTCGGCCACAGACCCGGCCGTGCGCCGCCGGAGGTCGCTGACGCTGGATTCGATAGCGGCGGCGTTCGCCTCCGATCCGGTCAAGCGGCGCGATAGACGTGTCGGGTCGGTGTGTCGTAGATAAGTGCGCACGAACGGCCGCAGCAGGGCTGACGATCCCGCCTGAGCCTGCAGGAAGAACGGGGCGATCAGCGTGAGCGACGCGACTTTCGCGGGGCGCCTGTCGGCCGCGACGACGGCGGCGGCTGCGCCGATGGAGTGCCCGATGAGGTCGACGGGCCCGTCGCTCAGCAGGGCGGCGAGCCACTCGTCCCAGTCCGGAATCCCCGACCCTCCGGTCATGCCGAGACCCGGCAGATCGACGGCTCGTGCGCCGATGCCGGACGCCACATCGCTCCACGTGTCGGCATTGACCGGTAGTCCGGGAAGGATGATCCGGCGGGACCCGGGAGCGCCGAGTTCGAACGTCCGCACCCCGCCGACGTCGACGAAACGACGGTCGAGGGCCATGGCTGCGCCGAATCGATGCGCCGCCAGGTAGTCAGCCCAGCGCTCAAGCGACACCAGAACGTCGGGAGTCCGGATGCCGTGTCTTTCGGCGAGTTCGACAGCGGACTCCGTCGGATAGCGGTCGGAGGACATGAAGGTGAGCGTCTCGGGATCAGCCCTGGTGATCCACCGTGGGAGGCGCTGAATGAGGCCGACCGGGAGCCTCAGCCGGGGAACCTTCGCTCCGAGGTGGACGCCGACATGCGTGAGGAGATCGGCCAACGGCGGTGTGGCATCATCGAGGATCCAGTAGGCCCTGTTCACGGCATCCGGGTCCGCCGCCGCCGCCGTCATGAACGCCGCCAGATGGTCCACCGTGACGACCGGGAGGAACGTCGTCTCGTCTCCCGGCAGCGCGGCCGCCGTGCCGTTCCAGATCTGCTCGATCGTCGCGGGGAGTCCGATCAGCTGGTCGGATTCTCCGGTCGCGCTGTCGCCGATCACGCTGGACGGGTTGACGATGGTCCAGGGGATTCCGCGCTCGAGCGTCAGAGCCTGGAAGATCGCGTCGGATTCCACCTTCGACGCTTCGTAGGCGCCGAGCTCCTTGTATGTCGCGGCGCGATGGTCGTCCGACCAAGGAACGGTAGCGGGGTCCTGTCCGCCGACGCGATAGCCCGACACGTGGACGATGCGCTGCAGGCGGGGGAGGCGTTCGGCGAACGCCACGACCTTCTCGACGATCCCGACGTTCGCGGCGCGCGCCTCATCCGCGGTCATCCCGAACCGATACGTCCCGGCGCAGTTGTGTATCTCTGTGATGAACGGAAACGCCGAGGGGCCACCGGCGATGATCTCCGCCGTGTCGAAATCGACGATCGTCGTGCGGATGCTGCGGCTCAGGCCGTGCTCCGCGAGCCAGCGCTCGACGCGGGCTCCTGAATCCTCGGTGCGCACCGCCGCAGTGACGTCCGCCCCCGAGGCGGCGAGGGCCAGGATGAGGTGGCGACCGACCAGGCCGGACGCGCCGAAGACCAGGGCGCGGCAACCGCCCTCGTGCGAGGTCATCGCGTCGCCCCCGCGGCTCCGATGCGCTGGTCGATGAGGTCCGCGACCACGTCGGCGGCCGCGAGCAGCGGCTGCGTGTCCTGCATGGCGCGAGAGACGATCACGGCCCCCTCGATCATCGAGACGATGACGGTCGCGAGAGAGCGGGCTTCTGGGTTCTCGAGACCACCGGTCTCGAGAAGGGCGGCGGTCGGCGCGATCCACGACTCGAACGCCGTCGCGCACGCCTGACGCAGGCGCTCGCTCTCCGCTCCCATCTCCAGGGTCACCACGGAGACCGGGCACCCCAGCCGGAAGTCGCTCTCGCCCACGATCGTCGCGAGGGCCTCGATCGCGAGACGGGCTGCCCCGGCCGCGCTTCCTGAGGAGGACGCAGCCTCGGCGATCAGCGACTGGAACTGCGCCGCCGCGAGGTCGACCGCCGCGACGCCGAGACCTTCCTTGCCATCGGGGAAGTGGAAGTAGAACGACCCCTTCGGGGCGCCGGCATGGTCGATCACGGCGTTCACGCCGGTGCCGCTGTAGCCGCTGGTCTGGATGAGTTCGAGCATCGACTCTGCGAGCCGCGCCTTGGTGAGGTCTCCTTTGGATGCCATGGATTAAAAATAGACCGGTCTACATAGTTTTGCAATCTGCGAGCAACCTCGGCCGGATAGGGTGCTGCCCATGCGACTGACCAATGTCACGCACCTCCGCCTCCCGTTCGGCCGGCTCTGGGGGTATGACGTCAGCGCGTCCGCGCCAGGGCGACGCCTGGCGGTCTCGTTCGACCAGCGGATCCATGTCGGGGCCGGTCATCGACCCGGTTCCTGGATGGCGTTGTCCTTCCGGCTGCCTGCGGAGACCCGACGTGAGTCCATCGCCGATGCGTGGCTCGCCGTCATCGCGCGCCATGGCACACTGCGATCGGCGTTCACACCGGGTGCGGGCGGGGATCCGGTGCTCCAGGAGATCCGGATCGGACCGGGAAGCTGGGTCGAGCACGAGGTGGCTCCGGGGCAGGCGATCAACGACGCGCTGCGGGACATCCTCGATGAGACGTGCTCGCCGTACCGGCATCCGTCGCACCGGCTGTGCGTGCTGGAGACCGCCGCCGACCTCACGGTCGTGATCGCGGCGGACCATGCGCACGTCGACATGTGGTCGATGCTGGTGATCGCGCGGGATCTGCTGGCTGCACTCGACGAGGGGCTGGCGACAGAACGATGGATGCCGGTTCCGGCGTTCGTCGAACACACGCAGGCGTTGCGCGATCGCGATCCCGCGCCGGACCACGTGCGTCAGCGATGGACGGACATCATCGAGGAGAGCGGTGGGGTGATGCCGCGGTTCCCGTTGTCGCTGGGTGCACCCGAACCGCATCGGGAACGGGTGGAGGTGCGCGATGTCTTCGACGTCGACGACGCCGCGGCGTTCGCCGTACAGGCTCGGGACGACGGCGTGTCCACGCTCGCGCGTGCCGTGGTGGCGATGACCGCGGTGACCCGCGAGTTGGCGGATGCTCCGCTCCGAGCCGTCTTTCCCGTGCACAGCCGCTTCGACAGCACCTGGCATGACTCGGTCGGGTGGTTCATCACCAACTCGGTCCTCGAGTCCGGGGTCGCCGAGCCGCAGGCCGCGGCCGCCGCGGTGAAGGAGGCCGTGCAGCTCGGCGCGTGGCCACTCGCCGACGTGCTCGCTCCGTGGGGCGGCATGCCCGTGGCCCCCGGAATGTTCGCGATCTCGTGGCTGGACCTGCGCAGGCTGCCCGTGCGCATCGACTCCGTCGGGCTCGATGCCCAATACGTCAGCGCGGCGACCGACACGGACGGAGTCATGCTGTGGTTCATCCTGAACGAGTCGGGACTGCACCTGAGATGTCGGTATCCCGACACGTCTGAGGCGCGCACCAACGTGGGTGGGTGGCTCGACCGACTCGTCACGAGATTGCAGGCGGACGCGCGATCATCCGTGCGCGGGCGGCTCGACGTCGCGGGCAGGAGCTTCCGGCTCGAGCGTGCGAGTCGCGACGACATCGAGGCCATCGCCGCGCTGCTGTTCGACGACGACTTTGGTCCGGATCGCGAAAGCGTCGAACTGGAACGATACGAGACGGCCTTCGGCGCGATCGCTCGCGACGGGTCCCACTATCTCGGGGTCGTGCGGGACGACGCCGACCGGATCGTGGCGACCATGCAGTTGACCGTGATCCCCGGCCTCTCCCGCGGCGGATCCACCCGACTGCAGATCGAGGGGCTGCGGGTCGCGCGCGCCGAACGCTCTCAGGGACTGGGCGCGGCGATGCTCGAGTGGGCGCATGAGTTCGGCCGTGCACGGGGAGCCCGACTGGCGCAGGTCGCGACCGACGAGACGCGGGATCGGAGTCGCGCCTTCTATACGAGGCTCGGATACGAGACTGCGCACGTCGGGCTGAAGAGGCAGCTGTGAGCGGCGTACGCTGTGCGTGTTGCTGCTGACCGAAGGATTCGCGATGTCTGACCACCACACGCACATACCCGCCCCGGACGAGCCTTCCGTCCCGGAACTCGAACTCGACGAGAACATCGCGCCGAGGCCGGAGGACGAGATCGCCGACCTCGCGCGCGCGAGGCCCGATCTCGAGGACCACAGCGGCCATTCCGAGTGAAGACCGCTCGTCACTTCGATCGGTGACGGCGCGGCGCGACGTCCGAGCAGAAGCGTCGTCGCGAAGATCCCCGTGGCGGATCGCCTCGGCTAGGATCCCGGTGTGGCCAGGGGGCGAGGGGAAGAGGGCGCAGGGTGATCAGCTATCGAGACGTTCCCGATCTCGACGAGGCCACACGCGCCGAAGTGGATGACCTCCTCGAGCGGAGCAGAGTGATCGCTCAGATGCCGCCGGATCGCGCACAGATCGCCGCGTGGGAGCAGCTCGCGGCGGACTGCGACCGCATCGGGTTCCCCCACCTCACCACGACTGCCCGGTTGAGTCAGTATCACCTCCTCAGCCGAGGCGGCGAGACAGCGGAAGCCATCGCCGCGTTCGTGAGGCTGATGCAGCTGGTTCGACGACACAGCGATCTCATCGATCCTCGGAAGACGGAGATCGTTCTCGGAGAGATCTCCATGGCGGTGCTGGATGCGTTGGATGACCCCGCTGTACCGCTCGAGCGTGTAGAGAAGATGATCGATCTGGTCGATCAAGAAGTGCGCCAGCAGGGAGTCGATCGCGCCGGCGTGCACATCGCTCGCGCGGCCCTAAATTGTTCGCGAGGCGACGCCAGTGCGACGAGGCAATGGTTGGAGCGCTATCGCGCCGAGGGCAGCGAAGGCTGGCGTCCGGACGACCCCTCCGTGCTGCAGATCGACGTCCCGCTTCTCGCACGCTTCGACCCGGCTGCGGCCGATGAGCTGCTGATGCGCGGCGCGTACGCGAACGGCCTCGATCCGGAGCAGCCTGGCGCCGACGCGACCGATCGCCTCATCCCGCTCTGCGTTCTGCACGCATTCCTGCAGCGGAGGCAGCAACGACATGGTGATGCCGATCGGATCGCAGATCTTCTCTTGGCCTCGCGCCCGGTCACGGAACTCATGAGGCAGGCTCCGCCGGAGCAGCTGGTCCCGGTGTTGGAGAACCACCCTGGCGCAGCCCTGGTGGTCGTGGACCACGCGCTGGAGAACCTGACCTTCGATGGAACCAAGTGGGAGCTGCTCGCAGCGCTGGCGCGCGAACGGATGCTCGCGGATCCCGATGGAGCAGAGGGACGACTGATCCGGATGCTCGCGGAGGAGGCGGCTGCGGCACACGACGCTCGCGGCTCCACCGACGTTCACTCGCGTGAACTGAGCGACTTCTGGTGGGCGGGAATGCCGGACGCGCAGTCGACCGCCGCTCCTGCATCCATAGGCGCCGAGCAGTGGAACGACCCTGATAGTCGCGCTGACCTCGTCCTTGCGGCGGGGTGGCTGGAGCGGGCGGGGTGGGTATCCGCCTTCGACGCGCCGTACGCTCTGAGGGCGCGATATCAGCGGCTGCTCGAAAGCAGCATGGAACTCGCGTCGGCTGCGGACGCTGCCGAGGCCGCTGCGCTCGCTGCACGCCTCAGCGCCGAGGGGGATCGGCTGCACTGCGCGGCCACTCACGTGAACGTTCCCCTGTTCCTGGCAGCGAATGCCGCCGAGCGCGGAGACATCGAGGGACTGGTCACGGGTCTCCGCCGAGCGCAGTCGCGTGTCATGGAGGTTCACGAGAGCCTGCCGGGCTTCGTCTCGCAGGGGCTTGAAGCGATCTTCATGGTCGCTGTGCAGATCGCGGTCGCCGAGCCCGGCATCAGCTGGCGGCAGATCGAAGAGCTGATCGATGCCGAGCACCGCATTCTGAGTCAGACAGGGCTGACCTCAAGGACCAGTCTGCAGATCGCGGGCCTGGAGATCGCTGCTCATCGGGGGAACGAAGACGAGGTCCGTGAACGCGCGGAAGCCGTTCTCGACGCGATGCGGGGCGAGAGCGAGCAGCTCGATGCCGTCGACATCCTGCTCACCGTCGTGCGCCTGACGGCCGAGACCGCCTCGGACATCGCCGAGTACCTGGCTTCGCACGCGGCATCTGCGGGCGACGAGATCCAGGCGCGTGCGGCCGCCGCATGGTTGTACTGGTTCGCGCATGGCCGCGGAGAGGACGGCGCAGTCGCGGAGATGCGTCGCGTGATTGAATCGGTCGCGGGCGAGGTCGAGGCCCTGGGCCCGGTACCCGGATGGGTGGTGTTGGACGTGCTCCGCTCGGCATGCGGCGTCGACCTGGTTCCGCTCGTCGACGCGTTGCTGAGCGAGGCCGAACCACTTTCCGCCGACAGCCTCGGCCTTCTGGAATCCGTCGGCGAGGTGCTGCGCGAACACTCGCCCGGCGATCGTCGCGGGGTCGAGTTCCGGGAGCGGGTCGACGCCATCGTCCGAGGACTCGACGGGCGCAACGGCGACACCCGTTGGAACGCGTGGCTGGCCGAGCGCAGGGCGGCCCGACCGTGACCGGGGCGGATGCCGAGATCTTCCGGGTCGACCTCAGAGGCATCGTCGGAATCCTGTCTCATCACCTCTACTCCAGTCCCCGGGTCTATCTGCGGGAACTGCTGCAGAATGCCCGAGACGCGGTGGTCGCAGCTCAGGAGTTTTCCCCCTCGCCCACCGCGGCGATCGAGATCCTGGTCGACACGGCGTCCGCGACCCTCACGGTGCGAGACCACGGGATCGGGTTGACCGAGCGGGAAATGCGCGAGGTGCTCGCCACCATCGGTGCATCCAGCAAACGGGAGCACATCGAAGCGACTCGTAGGCGGTTCCTTGGCCAGTTCGGCATCGGGCTGCTCTCGTGCTTCCTGATCGCAGATCGGATAGAGGTGCGATCACGCAGTGCCCGCACAGCGGATGCCCCGACTCTGATCTGGCAGGGACACTCCGATGGTAGCTTCACCATCGCGCCTGCGGCAGAGCCGCTGGACAGCTCGGGCACTGAGGTCCGGGTGCAGGCCCGTCCCGACGATCGGGACTGGGTGCATGCTGACCGGGTCCGGCTGCTGGCCCGGCGCTTCGCGGAGCTGCTGAACGTGCCGATCACGATCCGCTCCGATGGTGCGCCGGCCGAACTGGTCAGTTGCCGCACTCCGCCCTGGAGGCTGGACCCGACGGAGGCTGAGGCCTGGTGCCGTCAGGAGTTCGGCTTCTATCCGTTGGCCGTGCTGCCGATCGGTATCGCCGTGGCAGGCGTGAGCGGCGTGGCTTACATCGCCGACTCTCCTGGTCGGGTCGGCAACCGTAGAGGGGATTCGGTCTGGTCCCAAGGGATGTTCGTCGCCGAGGACAACACCCAGCTCGCCCCCGACTGGGCCTACTTCGTGCGCCTGGCCATCGAGACCGGGGATCTGCCCCTGACCGCATCCCGTGAATCAATCCAGGAGGCATCGGCCCTCCCCGCGGTCCGAGAGCAAGTCGGCCAGCAGATCCGATCCGGCATCGAGGCGTTCGCCCTCCGGGATCCCGAGGGATTCGCGCAGTTCATGCAGATCCACGTCAAGGGTCTGCTGGCGATGGCTGTCAGCGATCACGGAATGCTGGACTTGGTCGTCCGGCATCTGCTGTGGGAGACGAACCAGGGTCGGATGACTCTGGCCGATGCGCTGCACTCGTACAGCGGTGTGCGATACGCAGTCACAGAGTCCGACTTCGACACCTTCCGGGCCGTGCTATCGGCGCAGGGGGAACTGCTGATCAACGGCTCCTATGTCTACGGGCAAGAGATCCTCAGCATGTTGTCCCGCGAGAGGGGGAGGACGGGGCGGCTAGGACGGTTCGACCCGGATGTCTTCCTCGCGCAGCTGCCGGAACCCGCCTCCAACGAGATGACCGCCGTGCTCCGACGCCGAGCGACGCCGATCTTCGACGAGCTGGGCGTCGAGCTCGTGCTGCGCGCTTTCGAGCCGACGAGCGCTTCCGTCCTCTACCTGAAGGGGCAGGCGGATGCCCTTGCGGATACCGATCCTGATCCCTGGGCCGAGTTCATGGACGATCAGGGCGAGGCACCGCAACGCCCGCGCACCGTGCTGAACATGAACAGTGACATCGCACACACCCTGGGATCGATCAGGGATCCCGATCTGCTGGGCGACGCGCTGGTCGCCGTGCACACCATCGGCATGCTGACGGCACGAGAGCATCTCGATGAGGATCAGAGTCGACGGCTCGATCAGTCCCTGCGCGCGCTGGTCACGGCGGTTGCCCACCGTACCTGAGTTCGACCTCGGAGACTGGCCCTGGACATGACTGCTCGGGCGCCGTCAGCGTCGCGCGACGGACACCGTGACCGGCATGCCACCGCGCGCAGAAGTGGGCAGGGCGTCGAGAGCATCCTGAAGCGGGGCGATGTCGGCGTCGGATGCCACGGAGAACTCGGCCCGCGACGCATCGGTCCATACGTAGCGGATGAGTCCTCGCGACTCGTCGTCGAGGGCTGCGAGCATCGTGCGCACGTCATCGCCGGTTCCACCGAGGCCCAGGAGCACCAGAGGGCTCTCGAATGCGATCGGCGTCTCGAACACGGCATCCGTCTCGCGCATCGCGTTCTGCGCGGACGGCACGTCCGCCTCGTCTCCGACGGCGAGGATGACGCGCGTGTCGTCGGCGCGCACGCCGGTGACGACGGATGCTGCCGAGACGATGGTCCATGCGATCTCCGCATCGTCCAGCCAGCGACCGGGCACGCCGCTGATCCTCACGGCGGTGCCCGAATCGTTCACTGTCACATGCACACCCGTCGGCGAGCCGATCGTCGCGACCCGCTCGGACGACGAGCGCGTCATGGCGAACGCCGCGGCGATGTCGGCGTTGATGACGACGGAGACGCCGGTGATCTCATCTTGCTCGGAGGTCGTGAATTCCACGGATTCGACGCCGTCGCCGCCTGCGATATCCGCTGCCGCGTCGAGGATGCCGGTGTTCATGCCATCGTCGCCGAAGACGGGCACGGTCACGTTCTCGGATGACACGGTCACGAGCACCGGTTCGTCCGGATGCTGACGGATGAAAGCAGACAGTCGCGTCACGAGGTCTGCGAACGACGGGCTGTCGAGGCCGTCCGTGGCAGTGAGGGTGGCCCGGACTCCCTCGGTGAACGGCATGTTGTCGGCGGTGGTGAGTTCGAGCTCCGCGATCGCCGAGTCACTGCGGAACTCCCGCGCGAAGTCGCCTCGGGCGCCGGACGAGACGCAGCCGGTGAGGGCGAGAACACCCGCGAGGAACCATGCCGCACCGGAACGCCGTCTTCGTCGTCGTGCCGATGTCATGCGCTCAGCCTAGAGTGCTGTCGTACGCGTTCGAGCTGGGCATACGGCCCGCGACCATCGGCGGACTCGCTGAGGCGGCGAGTCACGCGGCGCTGAGCGGACCGCGACAGGGGGGAGTCCACCATGGCACGATCATCAGCCGAGAAGGCCTGGGACGCGGCGTTTCGCGCGGCCGCCCGCACTCACGGACTGCGTTGGATATCTGGGAGAGCATGCCTGCTTGACGACCTCTACATCAGCATGCTCGGCGTCGGCGTCTCTCACCCGCCGCGGCGGAAGGACGTTCTTCGCGTGGGCTGGTCTGTCAAAGTCAAGCCGCTGGCCGTGGACCCCATTCTGTGGGCGGCGTTCCTGCCAGAGACGGAGTACACGGAGCGCGTCGCCGTGAATCGTCGAGTCAACGGGTACGGGGTGCGTCCGGTCACGCTGCGAAGAGGAGAGATCGAGGTCGCATCGGATGCGATCCCGGACGTGGACGAGTTCTTCGACATCTTCTCGACGTTGTGCACGGAGTTCGTATCCACGCATCCTGCGCTCACGGATTTCGTCGAGGTCGCCGCGGACGAGTTGGACCGACGATGGTCCGGAGAGGCGGTGATCCGGTTGATCACCGCGCTCATGAGCGTGGGCCGCGCGGACGAGGCGCACGCTCTTGCTGCGGATGCGGTGGCACGTCGTGAGCACGGCGGAGCCATCAGTACGGCCACGGTGATGGAGTTCCTGGCCGCGTATACGGCAGGTCCTGAGACGTATGCTGCGTTCACCGAGAGCCTTCGTGCCACCCATCGGCTGAATCTGGTGGGAGATGCGAAGGGCAGCGGCGGGTCCAGCACGCTGGCGCGTGACCATCACGATGGTCGTTTCGATCGCCGCCTCGGCGAACTGGATGGCTCGGATCATTGGGCGGTCGTGCTCGACGCGCTTCCGAGGGACACGGAACCTGCTCCCGAGAACCTCACCTATATCCAGGCGGCGGGGTCGGCCGAGGCGATGTCCATCGAGCTGTGCGTTCCCGCAGCGCTGGACTCGGAGATCGTGTCCGTGCGCAGCGTGGTCGGGCATGCCATGCACGGCACCACCCCCCGAACCCGTCCGCATCGATTTCTCGGAACTGTCCGTCACGGTCGGTGCGCACGAGGTGTTCGCCGCCGACGAGGCAGCGGTGTTGTTCGACTCGTTCTACCGCACCGGTCGGATCCCGGAGGAGTACGTGCTCCGCCCGGATGCCGGGTACACCTCGGCGGGCGACGAGGTGACGCTCGACCCCGACGTCGAGCCGTGGAAGGACTTCGTCGCGCCGACGCACTGACCGCCTCTCGTTCACTCTCCCGGTGTCCGTGCCCGGTGCGATGATGGGCGCATGCCAGAGTCGCCGGAGGTTCAGGTGCTCGTCGAGTTCCTCGACGAGCGGACGCACGACCGCGTGATCGCGGAGGTCGACATCGCAGAGTTCCGCATCGTCAAGACGCGCGATCGGCCGCCGAGCTCCCTGATCGGCGCGCGCATCGACGGAGTACGTCGCTTCGGCAAACATCTCGGCGTCGAAACCGACGGTGGATGGCTGATGATCGGATTCGGTCGAAACGGGTGGATCCGCTGGCATTCGCCAGGAGAGTCTCCGGATGACGAGGCCGTTCCCGAGGTCGCAAGGGTCACGCTCGACGACGGAGCAGTCATGCAGATCGTCGACACCGGATCCTTTCTGGCGGTCACGGCTGCTGTCGTCGACTCACCCACCGACGCGGCGGGGATCTCCGCGCTCGGTCCCGATCCACTCGATCCCGGCTTCGTCCGCGACGACGTCGACCGGGCCCTCGGCACTCGCCGGAAGCAGATCAAGGCGCTCCTGCAGGAACAGGCATCGTTCGCTGGGATCGGCAACGCCTACTCCGACGAGATCCTTCACCGTGCACGATTGTCGCCGACCGTTCACGCTTCGGTGCTCGATGATGCAGCCAGGGAACGCCTGTTCCTGTCCATCGTCGACGTCATGCGGGGTGCGGTCGAACAGCGTCGCGGTCTGCCGCCTTCTCAACTCAAGGAGGCGAAGGTGCGCGCCATGATCGTGCACGGCCGCGGGGGAGAACCGTGCCCGGTATGCGGCACGACGATCGTCGATCTGCCGTCTGGGGGAGCATCCGCCCAGTTCTGCCCGCACTGCCAGGCGCCGCCGGCCTGAGAAGCGAGCTCTGACGCGGAGGTGTGATCGGAGTGAACACCGCGTGATGGCAGCCGGTTCAGGAGGCCCTTCCCCGACAACGGCTACGCTGGATGAGGCTTTCGACCAGACCGAACCGCGCGAGGAGACCGACGCAGATGACCGACACTCAGACCTTCGAACCCGACGGCCGCGCGATCCTCTTCGGCGATGAGGGAGAGGGGCCGGTCAAGCTCGTGCTCATCCAGGAGGCCGGCTTCACGGCTGACGTGCTGAGCGTCGTGTCGCACTACCTGGCCGAGGAAGCGGGCTTCCACGTGCTGCGCATCGGACACCGCGCCGGCGATGCGACCCTCGATGAGCGCGTGCAGGACGCGATCGACATCATCGATGCCGCGGGTCTCGAGGACGCCTGGATCGGTGGTCACGGCTTCGGCGGAACGATCGCGCGGGCACTCGTCGCCGCGCACCCCGAACGCGCCAACGGCCTGCTGCTGCTGGGCGTCGAAGACGTCGACATCCCCGTCGCCCCGGCGATCCCCGTGCTGATCGTGCAGGGAACCGACGACACCGTCACCCCGGCCGCCAACGCCGAGCGCCTCCAGGCCACGGTGCCCGACCGCTCGAGCATCAAGACCATCGCGGGCGACCACCTCTTCCCGGTGCACCACCCGATCGACACCGGCTTCATCATCGAGGAGTACCTCGACTGGGACTGACGTCCGACAGAGGGGCCGGGGCCTAACGCCCCTGGCGCTTCTTGTAGGGCTTCGGCTGGCCCTTGACGATCGGGGCACGTCCCTTGCCCTTCGAGGCCTTCGCCTTGCCGCCGGCTCGGACGACCTGTTTCGCCTCCGGTTCGGGCGCGGCAGCGATACGTACGCGAGCCTCCTCCAGCAGCAGCATCCCGGCGGGGGTCACCCGCGTGTTCGCACCCCGGGTGATCAGCGGATGGCCGACCTCCTCCTCCAGTTTCTCGATGGAGGTGTACAGCGACGCGAGCGGGATTCCCAGAGCATCCGCCGCCCGAGGGAAGTGGAGAGCGTCGGCGACGGCCACGAAGCGCCGCAGCTGAGTGATGTTCACGGGGAGAGTCCTTCCGCGCCGCACGGGCTGCGGACGACTTCCAGCGTACGCGGCCGACCGCTCGCTGGATGGGAGGATGGACGGATGACCGCGACCTTGGTGGCCCACGACCTCGCCGGTGGCTACGGTCATCGCACCCTCTTCGACTCACTCGACCTGACCGTCGCGCCGGACGACGTGATCGGCGTGGTCGGAGCGAACGGTGCGGGAAAGTCGACGCTGCTGCGCCTGCTCGCCGGCGTCGACGAGCCGCAGGCGGGCACGGTGTCGCTCGCTCCGGCTGACGCCTTCGTCGGCTGGCTGCCGCAGGAGCACGAGCGGGTCGCGGGGGAGACGGTTTCCGACTACATCGCCCGGCGCACCGGGTGCGCCGACGCTACAGCGGCGATGGATGCTGCGGCTCTCGCCCTCGGTGACCCGGCTCTCGCCCCCGAAGGCATCGATCCTGCTGACGCCTATTCCGCGGCGCTCGAGCGCTGGCTCGCGAGCGGAGCCGCCGACCTCGAGGAGCGAATTCCCGCGGTGCTCACCGAGCTCGGTCTCGATCTCGGCACCGCGGGCGAGAGCGAGATGACGTCGCTGTCGGGCGGGCAGGCGGCTCGCGTCGGACTTGCCGCTCTGCTGCTCTCGCGTTTCGACATCGTGCTGCTCGACGAGCCGACCAACGACCTCGACCTCGACGGTCTGGAGCGTCTCGAGAGCTTCGTCCGCGGCCTCCGTGGCGGTGTCGTTCTCGTCAGCCACGACCGCGAGTTCCTCGCCCGCAGCGTGACCCGCGTGCTGGAGCTCGACCTCACGCAGAACACGAATCGCGTCTATGGCGGCGGCTACGAGGCGTACCTCGAGGAGCGCGCGACCCTGCGCCGTCAGGCTCGGGAGAAGTACGAGGAGTTCGCCGACAAGAAGGCTGATCTCGTCGCCCGCGCCCGCACCCAGCGCGAATGGTCGAGCCAGGGCGTTCGCAACGCCATGCGGAAAGCACCCGACAACGATCGGATCCGCCGTAAGGCCTCGATGGAGTCGAGCGAGAAGCAGGCCCAGAAGGTGCGGCAGATGGAGAGCCGGATCGCGCGGCTCGATGAGGTCGAAGAGCCCCGCAAAGAGTGGCAGTTGGAGCTGTCGCTCGCCGCGGCCCCGCGTTCGAGCTCGGTCGTCTCGACGCTCAGCTCGGCCGTCTACCGCCAGGGCGGCTTCACCCTCGGTCCTGTCTCGATCCAGGTGAACGCCGGCGAGCGCATCGGCATCACCGGGCCGAACGGGGCGGGCAAGTCCACCCTGCTCCGCGCCCTTCTCGGCACCCAGACCCCCGATGAGGGGGCAGCCAGCCTCGGCGCCAGCGTGGAGGTCGGACAGATCGACCAAGCGCGATCGCTGTTCATCGGTGAGCGACCATTGGCCGAGGCATTCGAGGCCCTGGTGCCGGAGTTCACGACCGCCGACGTCCGCACGCTGCTCGCGAAGTTCGGCCTCCGCGCCGATCACGTCGGGCGCGCCGTCGACGAACTCTCCCCGGGGGAGCGGACCCGCGCCGCGCTGGCGCTGCTGCAGGCGCGAGGGACCAACGTCCTCGTGCTCGACGAGCCGACCAACCACCTCGATCTTCCGGCCATCGAGCAGCTGGAACAGGCGCTCGACAGCTACGACGGCACGCTGCTGCTGGTCACCCATGATCGGCGGATGCTCGAGACCGTGCGACTCGATCGCCAGTGGCGCGTCGAAGACGGACGGCTCGCCGAGATCTGATCGCCGAGCGATCACGGCCTGGCTGAGGGCTCCCGCCCCCGGGTCTCGATAGCATCCACCCATGTCCTCGGCATCCGTCCGCACGTTCGTCCGCCTGCGTGCCCTCCTCTCGATCGGCTGTGGAATCGCGGCCGGGATCGCCGTGGGCGCGATTTTCGGAGTCGCCGCCGGCGTCCTCACCGGCTGGGGGGTGTTCGCGCTCGTCAACGTGATCTGGGTCCTGGCGCTGATCTGGCGGATGGATGCCGAGGCGACGAGGCAGCATGCGACGCTGGAGGCGCCGGGACGACGAGTCGCGCGGCTCATCTCCATCGCCGGCAGCGTCGTCAGTCTGAGTGCGGTGCTCATCGTCATCATCCAGGCTCGGGACGCCCCTCGAGCAGAGGAATACGTACTCGCCGGGATCGCCGTGCTCAGCGTCGTCTCGTCGTGGGCGCTCATCCACACGGAGTACGTGCTGCGCTACGCCCGGATGTACTACGCGGACCCGGTCGGCGGCATCGACTTCAATCAGCAGGAGGATCCCGAGTACACCGACTTCGTGTACTTCTCCGTCGGCCTGGGAATGACCTATCAGGTGTCCGACACGAACATCACCCGGAACGAGTTCCGTCGCGTGGTGATCGCACAGACCTTGCTCGGTTACATGTTCGGCACGGTCATCCTGGCCTCGATCATCAACCTCGTCATCGGCCTGGGGTGAACTCCGAGCGGTGCCGTCGTCTCGGCGCGCGCCATCCGCTCTGCCGGTGCTGTCATTCCGTCTGCGGGAGCACCGAGAACGACACCGCTCCCGTCTCGTCGATGCCCGCGTCGAGGACTTTGTCGTCGAGGGCGACAGCCGCGTCCTCGTCGATGAAGAGTCTCGTTCCGGCGAGCTGGACGATCTGATCGAACGGCTCGGGATGGTCCGCCACCAGTACCGCCAGGCGTGCCCCGCCGGGAGCCGCGGCGTCGGTCGAATGGATGCGGAGCCCGGCTTCCGGCGCCTCGCTCTGTCGGCTGACCAGCGTCGTCACGATGGAGGTGGCGTTATCGGTGAGGGTGAGCACGGGGTGTCCTTCCTATCGGTTCACGTCGCGGTCGCGGCATGTCCGGGGCCACGATCCCCGCGGACAGAGCGGCGAGCCACCCCCTTGTGTCGTCGGCGATCACGTGTCAAGGCCCTCCGTCGCGACGCTGTCGTCGCCCTAGCGTGACGGACAGGAGGACACACCATGGCACAGAAGAACACGACCCCCCAGCGCACAGCGAAGAAGACACGTCAGCAGAACGCCGAGGCCGGCTTCACCGCCTCTGCGGCGTTGGGTGAAGCCCTGCAATCCGTTCTCGTCGACCTGCTGGAACTCGCGAGCCAGGGCAAGCAGGCGCACTGGAACGTCGTCGGACGCAACTTCCGCGACACGCATCGTCAGCTCGACGAGATCATCGACGACGCTCGTGTCTTCAGCGACACCGTCGCCGAGCGGATGCGAGCTCTGCACATCGTGCCCGACGGGCGCAGCAGCACGGTCGCGGCCTCGACATCGCTCCCCGCGTTCCCGACGGGCGAAGTGTCGACAGAGGAGACGATCGACCTCGTCACCGAGCGCCTCGAGGCGGCGGTGCAGACCCTGCGTGACGTGCACGACGGGGTCGATGAGGAAGACCCCACCTCCGCCGATGTGCTGCACGCGATCATCGAGCGCCTGGAGCAGTTCGCATGGATGGTGAGCGCGGAGAACCGCACCCCGGCCGGGCGTTGACGAGCCGGAGGGCGGGCGCCGCTCAGGGCCCGCCCTCCGGTCCGCTCAGGAGCTCGCGTCCATGTGGCGCACGGTTCGGGGGAGCCACAGCCAGAGCGCGACCACCGCGACCAACGACACCACGAGGGTGACGATCCCCGCAGCTCGCGTCGTCGTGAAGTCCACGATCAGGGTCATCGCCCCGGCCGTCAGGATCCCGATCACGAAGAGGTCGATCCGCACGATCTTCGCGGCGATCCGCACGAGTTCCGGTTTGCGGCGGCGCCCGAACAGCGCCCGGTGCATTCCGACGGGTGCGAGGGCCAGCACTGTGGCGATCGAGGCGATGACGACGAGTGAGACATAGAGAGCGTGCTGTACCTCATCGAGATCCTCGAACCGCTGTTGGAAGGCGACGGCCAGCAGGAACCCGGTGAGGATCTGTGTGCCCGTCTGCATGACACGCAGCTCCTGCATCAGTTCGTCCCAGTTGCGGTCCGCGCGCTCGTTGGGCGTCTCGTCGCGTCCGTCAGCGCGGTCGTCGACGGGGGAGGAGTTGCTCATCCTCCCAGTGTCGTGACCTCGTAGGGGCGCGTCTAGGGAGTTGACACGGGCGGGGGCTCATCGCGGAGCCGCGGCACGGTCCGCCGCTCCGGGCGCACGCCCGACTTATCCGCGTAGAACGCGCGGATGCGATCCATGTCGGCGCGCATGTCGCCGCTGAGATCGAATGTCGGCCCGAGTCCCGTGGTCATGGTCGTCCTGTCGACGTACCCGAGGGTCACCGGCATCCCGGTCTCCCGGGCGATGCGGTAGAAGCCGCTCTTCCAGTATTCGTTGCCGCCCCGGGTTCCGTCGGGAGTGACCACCAGGCCGAACACCGCACCGGAACGGACATCGCGCACGACATCGGCGACGACACGGGCCGGATCGTCCCGATCGACGGGGATGCCGCCGATTCGGCGCATGATCGGACCGCGCCACCCGCGGAACAGGCTCTTCTTGCCCAGCCAATGCACGTCGACCCCCAGGCGCCACGCGATCGCGAGCATGAGGACGAAGTCCCAGTTCGACGTATGCGGGGCGCCGATGAGTACGGTCGGTCGTGTCGGTGCCGGCTCGGAGACGAGCTTCCAACGGCTGAGCATCCAGAACGAGCGGGCGACGAGTCGAGGGAGCATCCGTTCACGATAAGGGAGAGACGCTGTCGATCGGCCGTGCGTGCGGTGCTGCAGGAGGGGCCCGCACAAGCGAGCCGCATGTGCCGCACAGGCGTACCATCGAAGGATGGCTGAGACACAGGACCCCACGGTGCAGGACACCCCGAGTGTGCTCGCACCGCTGCCGGGTGCGCTGAACCTCCTCGACGACGCCGCCGTCGGATACTGCAGCGGCGGCGTCTGCCACTTCCCCGCGCCGAAGACGCAGTAAGTAGAAGACGCCGCCGCAGCGGTGCGATCAGTGGCCGGCGTGCATGCCCGGCTCACCGCTCTCGTCAGGCTTGCGGACGAACGCGCTCAGCGCGACCGCGGCCAACGAGATGATCGCGGCGATGAGGAACGCCATCCGCGCACCGGGGGCACCGGCCGCCGCTGTCGTGAGACCTTCCTGCTCGCCGGCGTGCAGGATCGCCGAGTACGTGACGGTGAGGACCGCGACTCCGGCAGCGCCCCCGACCTGCTGCAGGGTGTTCAGCACCGCAGAGCCGTGCGAGTACAGAGAGCGGTCGAGGGAACCGAGCGACGCCGAGAACAACGGCGTGAACGACATCGCCAGTCCGACCGACATCGCGGCCTGCACGATCATGAGCACCCACCACACCGTGTGGTCGCCGACGGTCGAGTAGTAGAACAGCGCTGCCGACACGATGATCGTTCCGGGGACCAGGAGGGTACGCGTACCGCGCGCGTCGTACACCCGGCCCATGATCGGTCCGAGAAGTCCCATGAGCACGGATCCCGGAAGCAGGATCAGACCGGACTCGAGGGCGTTGAGGCCGACGACCTTCTGCAGGTACTGGGGCAGGAGCGTCAGCGTGCCGAACATCGACAGAGCCAGGATCGTCATGATGATGACCGCGAACGTGAAGTTGACGGAACGGAAGACGCGCAGATCGAGCAGGGCGTCGTCGACGCGCTGCAGTACGAGCTGACGCCAGACGAAGAGCCCGAGAGCCACGGCACCGACGACGAGCGAGATGATGCCGGTCAGCTCTCCGGAGCCGCCGTGGCTACCGAACTGGCTGAGACCGAACACGATGCCGCCGAAGCCGAGGGCGGCCAGTGGGATGGAGATGACGTCCAGGGGGACCTTGCGCGTCTCACCGAGGTTGGTCATCCACTTCGCACCCATCGCCAGGGCGACGATCGCGATCGGCAGGACGATCGCGAAGAGGGCGCGCCAGTTCAGCGTCTCGAGCACGGCACCCGCGAGCGTCGGGCCGATGGCGGGAGCGAGAGAGATCACGAGACCGACGCGGCCCATCATGCGGCCACGGGACTGGGCGGGAACGACGTTCATGATCGTCGTCATCAGCAGCGGCATCATGATGCCCGTGCCTGCGGCCTGTACGACGCGTCCCAGGAGGAGCACCTCGAAGCCCGGTGCCACGAGGGCGATCAGGGTTCCCGCCGAGAACAGCGTCATCGCCGCGATGAACACCTGGCGGGTCGTGAACCGCTGCAGGATGAACCCGGTCGTCGGGATGATGACGGCCATGGTCAGCATGAACGCGCTGGTCAGCCACTGGCCGAGCTCGGGTGGGATGCCGAGATCGTCGTTGAGATGCGGGATCGCGATGCCCATGGTCGTCTCGTTGAGGATCGCGACGAACGCGGCGACGAGGAGCAACCAGATCACCCGCATGTCGCTGCGGGGGATGAGACCGGAGGGAGCGGGGGTCGTCGGGATGGAGCCGGTTTCGACGGCAGACATGGGCGGCCTCCAGAAGGCAGGAAGAAGAAGAGATCGTGCGAGCGCACCAGAGTCATAAAGCGTAACGGGGGCATCGGACATTTCATTCCGGATTCCCAGGAATCCGCTCACAGCGGAGTCTCCGCGGACCGAGCTCGATGTCGTCACCCCTGAGTACGCTGGCGGGTATGAGCATGGGCCACGGAATGGGCGGGGGACCCCGCGGCGGAGGCGGTTTCCGCGGCGTGGACGAAGACGCCCAACGGCGGCAGAACGCCGAGGCTCCGAAGATCGCCGGCCTCGGGCGCCGTGTCGTCGATCTCTTCCGGGCCTACCGCTGGCGGATCCTCGTGACCGCCGTGCTCGTCGTCGTCGGCGCCGGCGTCGCCGTCGTACCGCCGCTCATCGTGCAGCGCATCTTCGACGACGCGCTCTTCCCTCTCGATGGCGGTGCTCCCGAACTCGGACTCCTTCTCGAACTCGTGATCGCGATGATCGCCCTGTTCCTGCTGTCGGCAGCACTCGGCGTCGCACAGACATGGCTCACATCGACCGTGGGCAACAGCGTCACCGGCGACCTGAGGGGCCGGCTGTTCGAGCACCTCCAGGCGATGGAGCTCGGCTTCTTCACCCGAACCAAGACGGGCGTCATCCAGTCCCGCCTGCAGAACGACGTGGGCGGGGTGTCCGGAGTCCTCACGAACACGGTCACGAGCATCCTCGGCAATGTCGTCACGGTGATCGCCTCGCTCGTCGCGATGATCCTGATCGACTGGCGCCTGACCCTGATCGCCGTCGTGCTCATGCCGTTCCTCATCCTCGTGCAACGACGCGTCGGACAGGTCAGGGCGCGCATCGCCGGCGAGACCCAGGAGTCGCTCTCGGAGCTCACCTCGATAACGCAGGAGACCCTGAGCGTGTCGGGGATGCTGCTGTCGAAGTCGTTCAACCGGCAGCGCACCGAGTCGGAGCGCTATCAGTCCGAGAACCGCAACCAGGTGCGCCTCCAGGTGCGCCGGGCCATGAGCGGCCAGGGGTTCTTCGCGGTCGTGCAGGTGATCATGGCGAGCGTGCCGGCGATCATCTACCTCGTCGCCGGGTATCTGGTCGCCGGGGGTACGGGCGCCATCACCGCGGGGACGATCGTCGCGTTCACCACCGTCCAGGCGAGGCTGCTCATGCCCCTGATGGGGCTCATGCGGGTCTCCCTCGACCTGCAGACCTCCTCGGCGCTGTTCGCGCGCATCTTCGAGTACCTGGATCTCGTGCCCGAGATCCAGGACGCACCCGACGCGATCACGGTCGCCGAGGCTCCGGGACCGCGCGGGCGCATCGAGTTCGATGAGGTCGTCTTCCGTTATCCGGATGCGTCGGACGAGGCTCGACCCACGCTGCAGGGGGTCTCCTTCGTCGCCGAGCCCGGTCAGCACGTCGCGTTCGTCGGACCCTCCGGCGCAGGCAAGACGACCGTGCTGTACCTGGCTCCCCGTCTGTACGAGGCGCACGGCGGCTCTGTGCGGTTCGCAGGCGCCGACGTGCGCACGCTGACGCAGGCGTCGATCATCGACCAGGTCGGCATCGTGTCGCAGGAGACCTATCTGTTCCACGCGACGATCCGCGAGAACCTCATGTACGCCAAGCCCGGGGCGACGGAGGAGGAGCTCATCGCCGCCTGTACGGCGGCGAACATCCACCACATCATCTCCGGGTTCCAGGACGGCTACGACACCGTCGTCGGCGAGCGCGGGTATCGGCTGTCCGGCGGTGAGAAGCAGCGCATCGCGATCGCCCGCGTGCTGCTCAAGGATCCACCGGTGCTGCTGCTCGACGAGGCGACCTCGGCGCTCGACACGGTGTCCGAACGGGTCGTGCAGGAGGCGCTCGATGAGGCCGCCAAGGGGCGGACCACTCTGACGATCGCACACCGTCTGTCGACGATCATGGGGGCCGACGTGATCCACGTGCTCGACGCCGGACGGATCGTCGAGTCGGGCACGCACGCCGAACTGCTCGCCCTGGGCGGTCTGTACGCCGAACTGGCTGCGCAGCAGGTCGCCGCCTCGCGGGTGCTCGAGACCGAGACCGAGATCGAGGAGGTCGTGACGGGAGGCCTTGCTGCGGCCTTCGCCGACCGCCGTGCGGACAGGGCGCCCGAAGGGTCAGCGGGAGCGGATGCCGTCGCCGCGCTCACCGCCACGGTGCCGCTGCTGGATTCCAACCGCCCCGACGAACGGGTGCACCCCGAAGAAGGGGCGCACCCCGGCGAGGCATGAGTTGGCAGGTGCGGCGCCTGAGCGAACTCAGTGCGCCGACATGCCGCCGTCGACGAACAGCGAGTGGCCGGTGACGTAGGCGGAGCCTGCACCGGCGAGGAACACCGCCGCGCCGGCGAAGTCGCTCGGCAGGCCGTTGCGACCGATCATGGTGCGTGCAGCGAGGGTCGCGATCTTCTCGGGGTCTTCCTGCAGCCGCGCGTTGAGCGGCGTCAGCACGAACCCGGGGACGAGCGTGTTGCTCGTGACGCCGGTGCCGCCCCAGGCCTCGGCCTCGGAGCGCATGAGCGACTCCACCGCGCCCTTCGAGGCGCCGTAGATGCCGCTGCCGACGAACGCCCTGTGGGCCTGTTGGGAGCTGATGTGGATGAGCCGTCCGTAGCCTCGTTCGGCCATACCGACGGCGTAGCGCTGCCCCAGCAGGAACGGCGCGAGCGCGTTGACCGTCATGGTCGCGTCCCAGTCGTCCTCCGTGATCTCGGCGAACGGAGGGCGGATGTTGATGCCGGCCGAGTTCACGAGGATGTCGGGAGCTCCGTAGGGTTCGGCCGCGGCATCCGCGACGGCGTGGATGCCGGCACGGGTGCTGAGGTCGCCGATGACACCGACGGCCCGGCATCCGGCATCCGTCAACTCCTCGACGGTCTGATTGACGCGATCGGCGCCGCGCGCGACGATCACGGTCGATGCTCCGGCCTTGGCGAGGGCCACGGCGATGCCGCGACCGATGCCCGAGCTTCCTCCGGTGACGACGGCGGTGCGGCCCTCGAGGGAGAAGAGGTCGGCGAGATACGAGTTCATGGTGCTCCTGACAGCGGGGACGCTCACCAGGCGAGGGCGTCGGCGAGAGTCGGATCGGGGTGGGCGTCGGCAAACTCGGGAAGTGCCCTGAGCTCTGCGACGAACGCCGCGACCTCCGCGGAGTAGGCGGGGTCCGGGTGGGTGCCGGCGATCTCCTGGAGCGGAGGCACATCCATCGCGAGGATGAGCTCCAGCCTAGCCCGCACCGCTGCGCTGGCCCCTGCATCATGCAGAGTGCGGATGCCACCGCGCAGAGCGCCGAGATAGTCGCGCAGCACCGGCAGCCGCGCCTTGCCCTGGGTGATCGACGTGCCGTCGGCGCGCAGGCGCCAATGCACCGCGACGTCGGGGATCACGTCGAACGCACGCGCGCCGGTGTACATCCGCTGTGCGACGAGCTGATCCTCATAGGCGACGCCCTCGGGAAAACGCAGATCGTCCCAGAATCCGGTCCTGCTCACCTTCGACCAGGCGACGATGTTGGACGAGGCGTGCGGGTGCTCGACGATGGTCGTCGCGAGGCGCTGAGGATCGGTCGCGGCGGCGACCCACGGCTGCACCCGGCCGGACACGTACGTCGTGCCGTCGAAGCGCGAGCGGACGTACGCGGCGGCGACGAAATCGCTCTGGGTCGTCTGCAGAGTGGTCAGGAACCGATCGAGAGCGGTCGGAGAGAGTTCGTCGTCGCCGTCGAGGAAGCCGAGGAACGGCGTGTCCACGAGCTCGAGCGCGGCGTTCCGGGCGGCACCCAGTCCGCGGGAGTCGGGGTGCCGGATCAGTCGAAAGCGCGAGTCCTCGCGAGCCGCGGCGAAGATCTCGGCGGTGTCGTCTGTCGAGCCGTCGTCGACGAGAATGGCGGTCCAGCGCTGCTCGGTCTGGTTTCGGAGTGAGTCGAGGGCGGCCGGTGCGAAGGCGGCGATGTCGCGTCCTGGCACGATGATCGTCACGAGTGGGGCGGATCCAGTCACGTGCCGAGTCTATGGTCGGGGGAGTCCTTGGGCTCGTCGCTCAGGAACCGGGTTCCCGTCGCTGAGGGAGCGGAGCGAGACGAAGGATGTCAGCCTGCGACGGAGCGCACGGCTTCGACCACGAGCGCGGCAAGGCGTTCCGGGGCGTCGTCGGGAAGGGGAGCGCGCCCGAACGTGAAGCGCACCGACGTCTGGGCGACCTCCGGAGGGATGCCGCACGCGAGCAGCACCTGCGAAGGCTCGTCACTCCCCGCCGCGCACGCGGATCCGCTGGACGAGACCACTCCGCGACGCTCCAGTTCCAGCAGCACCGCCTCGCCGCTCGTGCCCGCGAACGTGAAGCTGGCCGTTCCGGGAAGCCGGTGCACCGGGTCTCCGGTCAGCGACGCGCGGGGCACAGCACCGAGCACTGCGGCGATGAACCTCGCTGTCGACGCGCCGACACGTGCCGACATCGAGGTGCGTTCCGCTTCCGCCAGCTCAAGAGCCGTCGCGAGCGCGACCGCACCCGCGACGTTCTCGGTGCCCGAACGTCGGCCCCGCTCCTGTCCGCCACCGTGCAGCAGCGGTTCGAGGGGCACACGTCCACGGACCGCCAGTGCGCCGATGCCCTTCGGCGCGCCGAGCTTATGACCTGCGATCGCGACGGCATCCGCTCCCAGCCCTGCCAGCGGCAGCCAGCCCGCGGACTGCACCGCATCGACATGCAGGGGAGCGCGGGCGGTCGCCGCGGCGATCGCCGCGACGTCCTGCACCGTGCCGATCTCGTTGTTGGCATGCCCGAGCGCGACGAGCGCCGTATCGTCCCGGATCGCCGCGGCCACGGCATCCGCGGAGATCCGGCCGACGGCATCGACCGGCAGAGCCGACACCTCGAAGCCATGGAACCGCCGCAGATACTCCACGGACTCGAGGATCGACTCGTGCTCGATCGGCGAGACGACGAGATGGCGACGCCCGGACGCCAGCGCGATGCCCTTCACCGCCAGATTGTTCGCCTCGGTGCCACCGCCGGTGAAGACCACGTCTCCCGCGCGCATGCCGAGCACCCTGGCGACCCTCGCTCTGGCGTCGTCGAGCGCGCTCGCCGCAGCCTCGCCCACCGTGTGGTGGCTCGACGGGTTGCCGAAGACGCCGCTGAGATAAGGCATCATCGCCTCGAGCACCTCAGGACGGACGGGTGAGGTCGCGGCGTGGTCGAGGTACAGCATCAGTCGATCCGCACGTCCAGACCCAGATCGAGAGCGCGCGCCGAGTGCGTCAGCGCGCCCACCGAGATCACATCGACGCCCGTGGCGGCGATTGCGGCGACGGTGCCCAGGTCGACGCCCCCCGAGGCCTCGACCTGGGCGCGATCGCCGATGAGCTCCACGCCTGCTCGCAGGTCGTCGAGAGAGAAGTTGTCGAGCAGAACGGTGTGCGCTCCGCCATCGAGGACCGCGGAGATCTGGTCGAGGCGGTCGACCTCGACGACCACGTGCGTGGTGTGCGGCAGCCGCGACAGCGCCTCTCGGAGCGCGGTGCCGAGATCCACCCCTGAGCGCTGCAGGACCGCGAGGTGATTGTCCTTCGCCATCACGGCATCCGACAGCGAGTACCGATGATTGCGGCCGCCGCCCGATGCCACGGCATGCCGTTCGAACGCCCGCAGGCCCGGTGTGGTCTTGCGGGTGTCGGCGATGCGGGCGCTGGTTCCCTCGATCGCCCGCACGTACTGCGCGGTGACCGTCGCGATCCCGCTCATGCGCTGCGTGAAGTTCAGTGCGATCCGCTCGGCGGTGAGGATGCTGCGCGCAGAGCCGGACACCGATGCCAGCACATCGCCCTGCTCGAACTCGTCGCCGTCGCCGACGTGCACGTCGATCACGACCGCGGGATCCGTCAGTCTGAACGCCGCGGCGAACACATCCCCTCCGCTGAAGACGCCCGACTCGCGTGCGACGAGATCGGCGGTCGCTGTGGCGTCAGCAGGCAGCAAAGTCGTGCTGGTGAGGTCGCCCCACGGGGCGTCCTCTTCGAGGGCCGCGCCCACGACGCGGGTGACGATGGCGGTGGTGAGCATCAGACTCTCTCCAGTTCGGGGGCTTCGAGGTGGTGGGCGCCGACGCCGACCGAGCGGGTGAGCGCCGCCGTCGCCGTCGCGTCGGCCAGCAGCAGAAGGTTCGCGTCTTCGTGCTCCGCCGCGGACGCGGGGGCGGGGGCACCCGCACGCCAGGCGCGGAGCAGACCCCGTGCGTGCTCGAGCCCGCGAGTGGTGCGCAGCAGACCGACCTCGTCCCACATCAGTTGCTGCAGAGTTGCTCGAGTGAACACGGAGGCGGTCCCGTCGACGTCGCGATCCGAAGCGAGACGAGGGACGGTCGCCGACGGGACCTGCCCGTCGGCGACCGCAGGCCATGGTGCGCTCAGCGCAGCCGCGGCGCGCGCGCCGAAGACGGCTCCTTCGAGCAGCGAGTTGCTGGCGAGTCGGTTGGCGCCGTGGACGCCGGTGCGCGCGACCTCGCCGACCGCGAAGAGGCCGCGCAAGTTCGTGCGGCCGTGGAGATCCGTCGTGACGCCGCCCATCAGATAGTGTGCGGCCGGCGTGACCGGGATCGGCTCGACCGACCAGTCGAACCCCCGCGCGCGCGTCACGCGGTCGATGGTCGGGAATCGCTCGCGCAGCCGGTCGGCACCGAGCGCGGTCGCATCGAGCCGGACCGGACCTCCCTGCGCAGCCGAACGTCGCGCGATCGCTCTGGCGACGACGTCACGCGGCGCGAGTTCGCCGTCGGGATGCGAGTCGAACACGAATCGTCGGCCGTCGTCGTCGACCAGCGTCGCGCCCTCGCCGCGCACGGCTTCGGAGATGAGGAAAGCGGGGCCCGATGCGAGCACGGTCGGATGGAACTGCACGAACTCGAGGTCATCGACGCGGGCCCCCGCACGGATCGCCGCAGCGATGCCGTCGCCGGTGGCGCCGAGCGGGTTCGTCGTGTGCGCGTACAGCTGCCCCGCCCCGCCGCTTGCGAGCACGACGGCATCCGCCTGCAGCTCGCTCTCGACTCCGTCGCGCAGAAGACGGATGCCGTGCACCGCGCCCTCCGTGACCAGGAGGTCGACGAGGAACGCCTGCTCGATGATCGTGATCGTCGTCCCTCGCACGGCCGCGACGAGGGCGCGCGCGATCGCGGCGCCGGTGGCATCGCCACCGGAGTGCACGATCCGTGCGCGGCTGTGCGCGGCCTCGCGACCGAGCAGGAGCTCGCCGTCGGGGCTGCGATCGAAGGCCACCCCACGGGCGATCAGCTCGGCGATGCGTTCGGCGCCGTCGCGGACGAGCACATCGACGGCCGCGGGATCGGAGAGTCCTGCACCGGCATCCATCGTGTCCGCGGCGTGCCGTTCGCGGGAGTCCCCGGGGCCGTACACGCCGGCGACACCGCCCTGTGCGAGCGGAGTGCAGCCGTCGCCCAGAGCGGTCTTGGTCACGATCGTCACGTGCTCACCGGCCTCGTGCGCGTGCAGGGCAGCGGTGAGGCCGGCGATGCCGGAACCGACGATGACGACGTGCATGTCAGGCCCCCACCGCGACGGGCGGCTTGGCTGCCAGCATCCGCTCCAGGGCGACCCGCGCCGGTGCGGCGACGTCGTCGGAGACCGTGATCCGGTTCGGAGTGCGCCCGGCGACGAGCTCCTCGAGCACCCACGCGAGGTAGCCGGGGTGGATGCGGTACATGGTCGAGCACGGGCAGACGACCGGGTCGAGGCAGAAGATCTCGTGCTGTGGATACTGTGCGGCGAGCCGTCGGACCAGGTTGATCTCGGTGCCGATCGCGAAGGTCGCAGGCGTGGTGGCGGCGTCGATCGCCTTGCGGATGTAGTCGGTGGAGCCTGCTTCATCGGCGGCATCGACCACCTCCATCGGGCACTCGGGGTGCACGATCACGCGGACACCGGGGTGCTCGGCGCGTGCCTGGTCGATCTGCGCGACCGTGAAGCGGCGGTGCACCGAGCAGAATCCGTGCCACAGGATGACCTGCGCCTCGGCGAGGTCTTCGGCGGTCGAACCGCCGAGCGCCTTGCGCGGGTTCCACATCGGCATCCGCTCGAGCGGCACGCCCATCGCCTTGGCGGTGTTGCGTCCGAGGTGCTGATCGGGGAAGAACAGCACGCGGCGTCCGCGTGCGAAGGCCCACTCCAGCACGGTCGTCGCGTTCGACGAGGTGCACACGATGCCGCCGTGCCGGCCGACGAAGCCCTTGATCGCCGCAGAGGAGTTCATGTAGGTGACCGGGATCACGGGCACCCGACCCTCGTCATCCACCGCGTCCATGTCGCCGTAGATCTCGGCGAGCTGCTCCCAGCAGTCCTCCACCTGATCGATGTCGGCCATGTCCGCCATCGAACACCCGGCCGCGAGGTTCGGCAGGATCACCGCCTGGTCGGGGGTCGACAGCAGATCGGCCGTCTCGGCCATGAAGTGCACCCCGCAGAACACGATGGCCTCGGCATCCGTGCGCCCCTTCGCCGCGGTCGCGAGCTGGAAGGAGTCGCCGACGTAATCGGCGTGACGGACGACCTCCTCGCGCTGGTAGAAGTGCCCCATCACGACCACGCGATCGCCGAGTGCGAGCTTCGCGGCGCGGATGCGCGCGTCGAGCTCGGCCTCCTCCGCCTCGCGGTATTCGAGGGGCAGCTCGCCCTGGCGTGGGGATCCCGTCGGGATCACGTCGCCCATCGACGAACCGGGTCCGTAGCCGGGCCGCGTGTCGAAGTCCCAGGGGCCGACGGCGAGATCGGTGCTGCAGATCTCATCTGTCGACGCGCCGGTCACGATCGCCTGGAGCTGGTGATCGACGGAGGGGTCGATGCGGGGTGCTTCGGCAGGCTCAGCAACCCGGAGTGCAGGGGCAGAAACCCAGGTGGGAGGGGTCATCGGATGCTCGTTTCCTCGGGGCCGAGCGGGCCGCGATCGGCCAGCGCGACATCGGTGTTGTAGCGGTACAGACGTGCAGGGCGGTGGCTTCCGGTGCGGAAGTCATCGGTGGGGAGGAGGTTCCCCGACGTCTCGACCTGACGGCGGAAGTTCGCCGGGTCGAGGGTGCGCCCGAGGATGGCTTCGTAGGCCTCTCGGAGCTCGGCGAGCGTGAACTCGGCCGGGAGGAACCCGTGCGCGACGCGGCTGTAGCCGACCTTGTTGCGCAGGCGCCAGAGCGCGTAGTCGACGATCCGGGTGTGATCGAAGGCGAGCTCTGGCAGGGAGTCGATGTCGAACCAGCGCACGTTCTCGGGGGCGAGCCCGGATGCGCGATGCGCGGCGATCTGGGCGTCGACGTCGTCCTGACGCAGCAGCGCCCAATACACGATCGATACGACGCGGGTGGGGGAGCGGTCGACGGCCCCGAAGGCGTAGAGCTGCTCGAGGTAGCTGGGGGAGAGTCCCGTGGTCTCGGCCAGGGTCCGCGCGGCGGCATCGACCGGTGACTCTGCCGCGGTCAACCACCCGCCGGGAAGCGCCCATTGCTCGGCGAACGGCTCGCGGGTGCGCAGCACGAGAGGCAGCGCGAGCACGGGTGTGCCCGCCTCGGTGCGACGCAGTGTCAGGATGACGGTGGAGACGGCCACGCGGATGCTTTGAGTCATAAGTACCTTAACCTCCGAGTCCATCTTAGTGTCGTCCACACCTTTAGTGCGCATTCGGATCGCTGTGGCCGAAACGTTATGCACGCCCTCGCCGGAGCATTGTCACCCGGGGGTGAATTTGTTAGGTTACTGTCCTAACAAACCCCTCCCGGGGTTTGCACGGGTCCTCGACAGCCCGTATCCCCAGCCCTCCTGCACTGCAGCACCGAGAGGAACCACAGCATGATCCGATTTGGAAGGCGACCCGTCGCCCTCGCAGCACTCGCGGGGGCATCCGTCCTCGCGCTGACCCTGACGTCGTGCTCAGGTGACGGAGGAGGGGCTGGCGCGGCCGAGGCCACCGGCTTCGACACCGACGCCGCACAGGGCCAGGACATCACGTTCTGGGTCATGGGCGGTGACACACCCGACGAAGCGCGCGAGTACCTGGTCGACGCATACGCCGATGCGACCGGCGGCACGCTGACGATCGAACAGCAGGACTGGAGCGACGCGCTCACAAAGCTCACCAACCAGCTCCCGGATGCCGCGAACACTCCGGACGTCACCGAGATCGGCAACACGTGGTCGCCGACGTTCACCACCGCCGGCGCGTTCACCGATCTCAGCCCGATCTACGAGGATCTCGGCGGAGACAAGCTGCTTCCCTCGTTCGTCGAGGTCGGAGAGGTCGACGGCAAGCAGTACGCACTGCCCTATTACTTCGGTTCGCGCTACATCACGTACCGCAAGGACATCTGGACGGCCGCGGGCCTCGAGGTCCCGACGACCCTCGCCGAGTTCGGTGACTCGGTGAAGCAGCTGCGCACCGACGCGCAGTCGGGCTTCTACATCGGAGGCCAGGATTGGCGCAACGGCATCTCCTGGATCTTCGCGAACGGCGGCGAGCTCGCCGTCGAGGACGGCGGCACCTGGAAGTCCTCGCTCTCGGACCCGAAGTCCATCGAGGGACTCGAGCAGTTCCAGGACATCTTCGAGAACGCCTCGAACGCACCGGCGACGGAGGACGACTCGACTCCCTGGATCAACATCAACAACGACAAGAACGGGGCGGCGCCCACCGCCGCCACGATCATCGCTCCCGGCTGGGCGCACTGGTCGGTCGGCGACTACACCGGCGAGAACGACGAGGGCGCGGAGGTGCGCGAGTGGAACGACGCCACGTTCGGCGTCTTCCCGCTTCCGGGTGTCGAGGAAGGATCCGTCGCACCGGTGTTCGCGGGTGGCTCCAACGTCGCGATCTCGGCCAAGAGCGAGAACCAGGCGGGCGCCAAAGAGCTGATGCGGATCATCTTCTCCGACGACTACCAGGCACTGCTCGCGAAGAACGGCCTCGGCCCGGCCAACGTCGACTTCGTCGGCGACCTCGGTGACGACCAGTTCGCACAGGCGCTCGTCGACTCCGCCCTGGGGTCGAAGCTCACGCCCGCAGCGCCCGGTTGGGCGGCGGTCGAAGGGCAGAAGATCCTGGAGGAGTTCTTCGGCAAGGTCGCCGACGGCGGTGACGTGACCGAACTCGCGAAGGAGTACGACGCGAAGATCGACGCCATCATCAACGGCTGATCCATCGGCCCGGGGCGCACCTGCGCCCCGGGCCCCTTCTAGACAGGCATCAACGACATGGCCGGTTCCGTCGTCTCTCCTCCTCGCCGCCGCGGCGGCGTCTCCTCGCCCGAGGCCGCGGTGCGCCGCGCAAAGATCGCGCCCTACCTGCTCATCCTCGGCGCGGTGCTCGTGCTGCTGCTCGGCATGGGATACCCCGTGGTGTGGCAAGTCGTCACGTCGTTCCAGAAGTACGGAGCGATGCAGCAGCTGGGCGGCAAGGCTCCGGACTTCGTCTGGTTCGCCAACTACATCGCGATCGCTCAGAACGGCACATTCTGGGCGGTCACCGCCCGCTCGGTGGTCTTCTGCCTCGTGACGGCGTTCATCACGATCGTCGTCGGAGTGCTGCTCGCCCTGCTCATGACCAAGGTGCATGCGGTCGCGCGATTCGCGCTCCAGATCGCGCTCCTGCTCGCCTGGGCGATGCCCGTGATCGCCGCGATGACCGTGTTCATCTGGCTCTTCGACCGCCAGCGCGGCGTCGTGAACCATCTGCTCAGCCAGATCCCCGGCATCGACATGATCGGGTTCAACTGGATCGGGTCGACCCCTCTGCTGTTCTTCACCGTCGCGTCGATCATCATCGTGTGGATGTCGGTGCCGTTCGTCGCCTTCTCCGCCTATGCGGGGCTCACCCAGGTGAGCGGCGAGGTGCTCGAAGCCAGCCAGCTGGACGGTGCGGGAGCTCTGCAGCGATTCCGATTCATCATCTTCCCCGTGCTGAAACCGGTGATCGCGATCGTGCTGCTGCTGAACCTCATCTGGGATCTGCGCGTGTTCGCCCAGATCACTCTGCTGCAGGATGCCGGTCCCAAGTCGACCGACTACGACCTGCTCGGCACCTATATCTACAAGACCGGCGTCGCCGGCCTCGACTTCGGCGGCGGTGCCGCGATGTCGATCTTCGTGCTCACACTGACCATCGCCCTGAGCTGGTTCTACGTGCGGGGCCTCGTCAAGGAGGAGACCCGATGACCGCGCTCGCCACTCCCGTCCGTGCTCCCGAGAGGTCGGAGGCCCGGGGCACGACCCCGTCGCGCCGGCGCCCCCTCCGCATCGGGATGCTGCTGCTCAGCATCCTCGCCGTCGTGATCGCCGCGATCTGGGCCTTCCCCGTCTACTGGATGATCAACTCGTCGATGCTCTCGACAGCGACGCTGGAGTCGTCGACGCCGACGTTTGTTCCCATCGGCGGGTCGCTGTCGAACTTCGAGAAGGTCCTCAGCCCGTCGTTCTTCTCGGCGCTGGCCGTCAGCGTGGGGGTCACCCTGCTCTCGGTGGCCGTCTGTCTGACCTTCGCGTTCCTCGCCTCGATCGCGATCAGCCGCTTCCGGTTCCGGGGGAGGGTGTCGTTCATCGTCACGATCCTGCTCATTCAGATGCTTCCGGCCGAGGGGCTGTTCATCGCGCAGTACAAGATGATGTCGAGCCTGGGTCTGCTCAGCAACGTGCTGGGCCTGAGCATCCTCTACGTCGCGGCGGTCGTGCCGTTCACGATCTGGATGCTGCGCGGATTCGTCGCCGGCGTGCCCGCCGAGCTCGAAGAAGCGGCGATGATCGACGGCCTCAGCCGCACGCAGGCCTTCGTCCGCATCACCCTGCCCCTGCTCGCTCCGGGACTCGTGGCATCCGGTGTGTTCGCGTTCCTGCAGTGCTGGAACGAGTTCACCGTGGCCCTGGTCATCATGGAGAACAACCGCACGCTGCCGCTGTGGCTGCGCGGATTCGTGCAGCAGAGCGCGACCCAGGCGATCGACTGGGGACAGGTGATGGCGGCCTCGACCATCGTCGCGATCCCGGTGATCATCTTCTTCGTGATCGTGCAGGGACGCATGACCAGCGGCCTGGTGGCGGGTGCGGTGAAGGGCTGACGGCCGGTACACTGACAGCACAACCGAACACAGGCCGCACGACCCACGCGGGAGAGCTCCGGCGAATTCAGCCGGGCACCGAAGGAGCAAGCCTCCCCGCCAATCTCTCAGGTACGCGTACCGCGTGAGTCCGGCCACTCTGAAAAGCGATTTCAAGCAAAGCGAGAAATCGGGTTGAGCGAGGGCGTTCGCGCCCGAGTCGAAACCCCGGCGACCTGCACTCCGCGAGTCTCCACCTCGTCCGCCCACGGATCCGCCGACGGTGAAAGCCCGAGCATCCGGGCGAAGCTCTCAGGCCCATGACAGAGGGGGAGTTCCAGGGGACGGCGATCTCGTCGTTCCACCCGCCCACGCACGGGAGAACTCCATGTCCGATCAACGGTTCACACCACTCAGAGAGCGCCACGAGGCTCTCGGCGCCTCGTTCACCGACTTCGGCGGCTGGCAGATGCCGGTGCGCTACATCTCGGATCTCGCCGAGCACCACGCGGTGCGGCAGGCCGCCGGCATCTTCGACATCTCGCACATGGCCGAGTTCACCGTGCGCGGTGCGCAGGCCGGCGAGTTCCTCGACTACGCTCTCGCCGGGCGCCTGTCGGCGCTGGCTGTGGGCAAGGCGAAGTACTCGCTGCTTCTCGCCGAGACCGCCGGCATCATCGACGACGTCATCGTCTATCGCCTCGAGGACGACGACTTCCTCGTCATCTCCAACGCGGGGAACCGGGATGCCGTGCGCGAAGCGCTGCTCGCCCGGACCTCCGACTACGACGTCGTGATCACCGACGTGTCCGACGACTACGCGCTGATCGCCGTGCAGGGGCCGCAGGCCGAGACGATCCTCGCCGCGACCGCCGGCATCGGCGACGTCAGCATCCCGTGGAGCGAACAGCGCTACTACGCCTGGGCGACGGCGACCTATGCGGGCCGTCCGCTCCTGCTCGCGCGCACCGGCTACACCGGTGAGGACGGCTTCGAACTGCTCGTCACCGCGGCCGATGCCGCGACGCTCTGGGACCAGATCCTCGCGGCGGGTTCGCCCCTCGGTCTCATCCCGGCAGGGCTCGCGGCTCGCGACACGCTGCGCCTCGAGGCGGGGATGCCGCTGTACGGGCATGAGTTGACCCTCGACACCAAGCCCGCGCAGGCCGGCCTCGGACGTGTCGTCGTCACCGCGAAGGAGGAATTCGTCGGCAAGGACGCCGTCGAACCCGCAGCGGACGCCCCCGTGCTCGTCGGTCTGGTCGCCGAGGGCAAGCGCGCGGGACGCGCCGGCTACAGCGTCGTCGACGAGGGCGGAGCAGTGCTCGGCGAGATCACCAGCGGCGCGCTCAGCCCGACTCTCGGCCATCCGATCGCGATGGCCTACGTGACCCCCTCTTCCGCAGACGAGGGCGCCGCAGTATTCCTAGATGTGCGGGGGACCAGGATCCCCGCGACCGTGACCGCTCTGCCTTTCTACCGGAGGACCAAATGACCGACCTCAGCGCACTCACGTACACCGAAGAGCACGAGTGGATCGATGCCTCGGCGGGCTCCGTCGTGGCCATCGGGATCACCGACTACGCGGCCGAGAAGCTCGGCGACGTCGTGTTCGTCGAGCTCCCCGCCGTGGGCACCGAGATCACGGCGGGGTCCGTGGTCGGTGAGATCGAATCGACCAAGTCGGTCGGCGAACTGTACGCACCCGTCAGCGGCACGGTCGTCGAGATCAACGACGCCGTCGTCGACGACCCCTCGCTCGTCAACGCCGAGCCGTTCGCCGCCGGCTGGCTCATCAAGGTCTCGGTCACCGACGGTGCGCTCGATGGCCTGCTCGACCGTGACGCCTACGTCGCGCTGACGGAGGGCTGATCCCGAGTGGTCTCCTTCGCCGATCGTCACATCGGAACGCCCGAGTCCGCACAGCGGCAGATGCTCGAGGCTCTCGGCATCGCATCCGATACCCGCACCCCCGTCGATGCCCTCATGCGGCAGGCCGTGCCTGCGGCCATCTTCACGGAGGCGCGCACCGACAGCGTGATCCCGCGCGCCGCGAGCGAGACCGAAGCGCTTGCGGAGCTGCGTGCGCTCGCCTCACGCAACACGGTCAACCGTCCGATGATCGGCCTGGGCTACTACGGCACGATCACGCCCAGCGTGATCCAGCGGAACGTGCTCGAGAACCCCTCGTGGTACACCGCGTACACGCCCTACCAGCCAGAGATCTCCCAGGGTCGGCTCGAGGCGCTGATCAACTTCCAGACGATGGTCGCCGATCTCACGGGGCTGTCGACCGCGAACGCCTCGATGCTCGACGAGTCGACGGCCGTCGTCGAGGGGATGCTGCTCGCGCGCCGCGCCTCGAAGTCGGGGTCGAACATCTTCGCCGTCGACGCCGATGCGTTTCCGCAGACGCAGGCGCTGCTGAAGAGCCGGGCGGATGCCGTGGGCATCGAGCTCGTGACCGTCGATCTCGCGGGCGGCGCTGAGCTTCCCGCCGAGCTCTTCGGCGTGTTCATCCAGTACCCGGGAGCGTCCGGCCGGGTGTGGGACCCGACGGGCGCGATCGACGCCGCGCATCTCGCCGGCGGTCTCGCGGTCGTCGCGGCAGATCTGCTCGCGCTCACGCTGATCTCCTCGCCGGGGTCGCTCGGCGCCGATGTGGCGGTGGGCACGACCCAGCGCTTCGGCGTGCCGATGGGCTTCGGAGGACCGCACGCCGGCTACATGGCCGTGCGCGCGGGGCTCGAGCGTCAGCTGCCCGGCCGCCTCGTCGGAGTGTCGGTGGATGCCGATGGCAAGCCGGCCTACCGCCTGTCGCTGCAGACCCGCGAGCAGCACATCCGCCGGGAGAAGGCCACCTCGAACATCTGCACCGCTCAGGTGCTGCTCGCGGTCATGGCCGCGATGTACGCGGTGTACCACGGGCCCGACGGGCTAAAGGCGATCGCCGAGGAGACCGCCGGCAAGGCGGCGACGTTGGCGGCGTGGCTGCGCGAGGCCGATGTCGACGTCGCGGACGGCGCGTTCTTCGACACGATCGAGGTGCGCGTCCCGGGACGTGCGGATTCCGTCGTCGCCGCGGCGCACGCGTCGGGTCTGCTGCTGCGCGCGACGTCCGAGGACGTGGTCGGCGTGTCGATCGACGAGACGACGACTTACTCCGATCTCGTCGCGGTCGCTCATGTCTTCGGGGCAGCTCCCGCCGGCGGAGGGGTCGCATTCGGCAGGACCTGGTACTCGACGGGCCTGAAGGACTCGATGCGGGCCTGGGGCGCTCTGCGGCGCACGGACGAGTACCTCACCCACCCGGTCTTCCACGTGCATCGCAGTGAGACCGCCATGATGCGGTACCTGAAGAGCCTCGCCGACCGCGACTACGCGCTCGACCGCGGCATGATCCCACTGGGGTCGTGCACGATGAAGCTGAATGCCGCGACCGAGATGGCTGCGATCACGTGGCCCGAGTTCGCCGGCATCCATCCGTTCGCGCCTGCATCCGACGTCGGGGGCTATCTCGACCTGATCACCCAGCTCGAGGGCTGGTTGGCCGAGGTCACCGGGTACGACGCGGTCTCGCTGCAGCCGAACGCGGGTTCGCAGGGCGAGCTCGCCGGTCTCCTCGCGATCAGGGGCTACCACCTTGCGAACGGCGACGACCAGCGCACCGTCTGCCTGATCCCCTCGTCCGCACACGGCACGAATGCGGCCTCGGCCGTGCTCGCCGGGATGAGGGTCGTCGTGGTCGCCTGTGACGAACTCGGCAATGTCGACCTCGGCGATCTTCGCGCGAAGATCGACGCCCACGCGGCGGAGCTCTCGGCGCTCATGATCACGTACCCGTCGACGCACGGCGTGTACGAGCAGGACGTCGTCGAGATCACCTCTACCGTGCACGATGCGGGCGGTCAGGTCTACGTCGACGGAGCGAACCTCAACGCGCTGCTCGGCTACGCGCGCTTCGGCGACCTGGGCGGCGACGTCTCTCACCTCAACCTGCACAAGACCTTCGCGATCCCGCACGGCGGCGGCGGACCCGGTGTCGGTCCCGTCGCGGCCAAGGCCCACCTCGCGCCGTTCCTGCCCTCGCACCCTCTCGCGCAGCGCGCCGAGCACGCCGGGGGATACGTGTTCGAGGGCGGTCCGATCTCCGCGGCGCCTTATGGCTCGGCCGGCATCCTGCCGATCTCCTGGGCCTATGTGCGCATGATGGGCGCCGACGGCCTGCGCGACGCCACGGCCGCCGCCGTGCTCTCGGCGAACTACATCGCCACGCGTCTCGGCGAGCACTACCCGGTGCTCTACACGGGCGAGAACGGCCGGGTCGCGCATGAGTGCATCCTCGACCTGCGACCGCTCAAGGAGGCCACCGGCATCACGGTCGATGACGTCGCCAAGCGGCTCATCGACTACGGCTTCCACGCGCCGACGATGTCGTTCCCGGTCGCGGGAACGCTCATGGTCGAGCCGACGGAGTCGGAGGACCTCGGCGAGATCGAGCGCTTCATCGAGGCCATGATCATGATCAAGGCAGAAGCGGATGCCGTGGCGGCAGGTCGTTGGCCTGCCGATGACAACCCGCTGGTCGGCGCACCGCACACCGCGGTCTCGCTGATCGCGGGGGAGTGGACGCACGCGTACACCCGCGAGGAGGCCGCCTACCCGGTGCACGCCCTCATCGCAGGTAAGTACTGGCCTCCGGTGCGACGCATCGACCAGGCCTACGGCGACCGCAACCTCGTGTGCGCGTGCCCTCCGGTGGAGGCCTTCGCCTGACGTCACTCGATCTGTGAGCTGCACGGCGCCGTTCCTCCTCCTGGGGGGACGGCGCCGTCATGTTTCCGCCGGGGGTCAGTTAGATCGCAACTCAGTAACAGTTCATTCACTTTGTTCAGGCGGGTGCCGAACCCCGGGTTAGTCTCGACTATCCCTGCACGCTCGACGACGCGTGTGCAGATTGCTAGAACTCCCTGGGAGGAACAAAGTGAAGCGCAACAAGATCGCCCTTGCGGGCACCGCGCTGTTCGCGATCGGCGCCCTGGCGCTCGCGGGCTGCGCGAGCGGCGGAGGCAACGACTCGGGTGACTCGGGCAACGGCGGCGCAGTCGACGCCGATGCCATCATCACCACGAACGGCTCCGAGCCCGAGAACCCGCTGATCCCGACCAACACCAACGAGGTCGGCGGCGGAAAGATCCTCGACGAGATCTTCGCTGGGCTCATCTACTACGACGCCGACGGCGCTCCGGTCAACGACGTCGCTGAGTCGATCACGACCGAGGACCCGCAGAACCTGACCGTCAAGATCAAGGAAGGCCTGACCTTCACCGACGGCGAAGAGGTCACGGCCGACAACTTCATCAAGGCGTGGAACGAGGGTGCGAAGCTCTCCAACGGCCACCTGTCCAGCTACTTCTTCGAGGACATCGAGGGCTTCAGCTACGACGAGGACACCGAGCTTACGGGTCTGAAGCAGGTCGACGACTACACCTTCACGATCGCGCTGAACAAGCCGGCCTCCGACTTCGCACTGCGCCTGGGCTACTCGGCCTTCTATCCGCTGCCCGACGTGGCCTTCGAGGACATGGAAGCCTTCGGTCAGAACCCGATCGGCAACGGCCCGTACATGATCGACGGCGAGGACGCCTGGCAGCACGACGTGCAGATCGACCTGGTCCGCAACGACGACTACGAGGGTGGGCGCAAGGCGCAGAACGGTGGTCTGACGATCAAGTTCTACGCGACCCAGGAGGCCTCGTACGCCGACCTGCTGTCGAACGAGGTCGACGTCATCGACCAGATCCCGTCGAACTCGCTCGCGATCTTCGCTGACGAGCTCGGCGACCGCGCCGTGAACCAGCCGTCGGCCGTGTTCCAGTCGTTCACGATCGGCCAGTTCCTCCCGCACTTCTCGGGTGAAGAGGGCAAGCTGCGTCGCCAGGCGATCTCGATGGCGATCAACCGCGAGGAGATCACCAAGACGATCTTCTCCGACAGCCGCACGCCTGCGTCGGACTTCACGTCGCCGGTCATCGACGGCTGGTCGGACTCGGTCCCCGGCAGCGAGGTTCTCGCGTACGACCCCGAGAAGGCGAAGGAGCTGTGGGCCGAGGCCGACGCCATCTCGCCGTGGGAGGGTGACTTCAAGATCGCCTACAACGCCGACGGCGGGCACGACGCATGGGTCGACGCGGTGAGCAACAGCATCAAGAACACGCTCGGCATCGAGGCATCCGGCGACCCGTACCCGACTTTCCAGGATCTGCGCACCAAGGTCAACGACCGCACGATCACCACGGCAGCCCGTTCGGGTTGGCAGGCCGACTACCCGGGTCTGTACAACTTCCTCGGCCCGCTCTACGCGACCGGCGCAGGCTCCAACGACGGCGACTACTCGAACCCCGAGTTCGACGCCGCCATCGAGGCCGGCATCAGCAACCCCGACGCCGAGGCGCAGCTCGAGGACTTCACGAAGGCGCAGGAGATCCTCTTCCAGGACCTCCCCGCGATCCCGCTGTGGTACTCGAACGTGACCGGTGGCTTCAGCGAGAACGTCGACAACGTCACGTTCGGCTGGAACTCGGTTCCGCTGTACTACGAGATCACCAAGGCCGGCGAGTAAGATCTAGCGCGGTACTTCACCCATGAGGCGGTGACGATTCGTCGTCACCGCCTCATGGGCTGTCCGCATTATCTTCTTACTTCCCCTCAACGAAGGGACAGCGGATGCTCGGTTACATTCTGAGACGTCTTCTGCAGGTGATCCCGGTCTTCTTCGGAGCCACCCTGCTCATCTACTTCCTCGTGTTCGCCATGCCCGGCGACCCGATCCTCGCGCTGTTCGGCGACAAGACCCCGAACCCGGCGGTCGTCGAACAGCTGCGCGCGCAGTATCATCTCGACCAGCCGTTCCTGGTGCAGTACTGGTACTACATCACCGGCGTCTTCCAGGGAGACCTCGGCGACACGTTCTCCGGTCGGCCGGTGTCGGCAGTCCTTGCGGCGACGCTGCCCGTGACGGGCCGACTCGCCGTCATGGCGATCGCGATCGAGTTCACGCTGGCGATCATCATCGGCACGATCTCGGCCCTGCGCAAGGGCAAGATCTTCGACAACGTCGCGCTCATGATCGCCCTCGTCGCGATCGCGATCCCGATCTTCGTGATCTCGTTCCTCGCCCAGTACTTCCTGGCCATCCAGCTCGGCTGGTTCAAGCCGACGGTGGGAGCCGACAACGACTGGGGCGGTCTCTGGCTGCCCGCGATCGTTCTCGGCTTCAGCTTGTACGCGGTCAGCATGCGTCTGATGCGCAGCTCGGTCATCGACACGTTGAATCAGGACTGGGTGCGCACGGCCTACAGCAAGGGGCTCTCGCGTCGTCGCGTCATCCCCGTGCACGTGCTGCGCAACTCGCTGATCCCCGTGATCACGAACTCCGCCACGAACTTCGGTGTGCTGCTCGTCGGCGCGACCGTCACCGAGGGCATCTTCAACGTCCCCGGTGTCGGAAACACGCTGTTCCAGGCGATCAGCCGCGGAGAGGGACCCACGGTCGTCTCCTTCGTGACGGTGTTCGTCATCCTGTACGTGCTGGTGAACCTGCTCATCGACCTGCTCTACGGTCTGCTCGACCCGAGGATCCGCTATGCCTGAGCCCACGAATCCGAATCACTTCGTCGCCCCGGTCGACACGACGGCCATCGCTGTCGACGCCGTTCGTATCGCGGAGAAGCCCAGCAACCTATGGCGTGATGCGTGGAGAGATCTGCGCGGACGCCCCCTGTTCTGGTTCTCCGTCGTGCTCGCGGTGTTCTTCCTCGTGATGGCGGTCTGGCCGACGCTCTTCACTCAGGTCGACCCCCGTGCGTGTGTGCTGGCCGACAGCAACGGCGGACCGGCGGCCGGACACATCCTCGGCTTCACCTTCCAGGGGTGCGACATCTATGCGCGGATCATCTGGGGAGCGCAGACCTCGCTCTCGGTGGGGCTCATCGCCACGGCGATCTCCTCGCTGCTGGGACTGATCATGGGTGCGCTGGCCGGCTTCTACGGCGGCTGGCTCGACGGCCTGCTCTCGCGCGTCGGTGACATCTTCTTCGCGATCCCGTACATCCTCGCGGCGGTCGTCGTGATGACGGTCTTCCGCGACGGACGCACGGTGTGGACGCTCGCGTTCGCGATCGGCGCGTTCGCCTGGGCCTCCACGGCCCGGGTCGTCCGCGCCGAGGTGCTCCGCGTGCGGCAGGCTGACTTCGTCATGGCATCGCGTGCGCTCGGGCAGTCGAAGTTCAGCACCCTGCTGAACCACGTCATCCCGAACGCGATCGCGCCGCTGCTGGTGGTGTCGACCCTCGGCCTCGCTGCGGCGATCGTCGCCGAAGCGACGCTGTCGTTCCTCGGAGTCGGTCTCGGCAGCGACGTGATGTCGTGGGGTAATGACATCAGTAAGGCGCAGAGCTCGCTGCGAGTCGCCCCGATGGCTCTCATCTATCCGTCGATCGCCCTGACCCTCGCGGTCCTGGCTTTCGTGACCCTGGGTGAGCTCATCCGAGACGCCCTCGACCCGAAGGCGAGGGCCCGCCGATGAGCGACCGCGTCACAGAGCAGCAGCCGCTGCTCAGCATCCGCGATCTGAAGGTCGCGTTCCGCACGCAGGAGGGCCTCAGGGAGGTTCTGCACGGCGTCAGCTTCGACATCCTCCCGGGCGAGACCGTTGCGATCGTCGGCGAGTCGGGCTCGGGTAAGTCGACCACCGCGACGGCGATCGTCAACCTGCTGCCGGGCACCGGAACCGTCACCGGCGGCTCGATCACCCTCGAGGGTCGCGAGCTGACCACGCTCAGCCGCACCGCGATGGAGGGGGTGCGCGGCCGTGACATCGGCTTCGTGCCGCAGGACCCGATGTCGAACCTGAACCCCGTCTGGAGCATCGGCTTCCAGGTCAAGGAGGCGATCCGTGCGAACGGAATCGCCCAGGGTCGCCAGGCCGTCAAGGAGCGCGCCATCGAGGTGCTGAAGCAGGCGGGTCTCGCCGACGCCGAGCGCCGTCTGCACCAGTTCCCGCACCAGTTCTCCGGAGGCATGCGCCAGCGCGCGTTGATCGGGATCGGCCTCGCCGCCGACCCGAAGCTCCTGATCGCCGACGAGCCGACCTCGGCTCTCGACGTGACGGTGCAGCGCGTGATCCTCGATCACATGGCCTCGCTCACCCGGGACAAGGGCACCTCGGTGCTCCTGATCACCCACGACCTCGGCCTCGCCGCCGAGCGCGCGGACAAGATCATCGTCATGAACGGCGGCAACATCGTCGAAGCGGGGCCCAGCCGCGTGATCCTCGAGAATCCGCAGCACCCCTATACGCAGCGACTGGTGGCTGCGGCGCCCAGCGTCGCCTCGCAGCGGATCCAGGCCGTCGTCGAGGACCGGGGGATCGAGACCCTCGAGGATCTCGCCGACATCCCGCCGACGGTCCGCGTCTCGGAGCTCACCAAGGACTACAAGATCCGACAGGGTGGTTTCCGCAGCGAGGACTTCCGGGCGGTCGACAGCGTCTCGTTCGAGATCCCGAAGGGCAAGACGCTCGCACTGGTCGGTGAGTCCGGCTCTGGCAAGTCGACCGTGGCGAAGATGGTGCTCAAGCTCGAAGAGCCCACCAGTGGCACGATCGAGATCGACGGCAAGGACGTGTCGCGGCTGTCGACGGCCCAGTCGTTCGGACTGCGTCGTCGCATGCAGCCGGTCTTCCAGGACCCGTACGGCTCGCTCGATCCGCTGCGCAACATCGGCAACACCATCGCCGAGCCGCTGCAGATCCACGGCGTCGGCGACCGCGCCTCCCAGCGCGAGCGCGTGGAGGAGCTGCTCGACCAGGTCGCGCTGCCGCGCGTGCTGGCGACGCGGTATCCGAACGAGCTCTCGGGGGGTCAGCGTCAGCGCGTCGCGATCGCGCGTGCTCTTGCGCTCAAGCCTGACATCATCGTGCTCGATGAGGCCGTCTCGGCTCTCGACGTACTGGTGCAGGACCAGGTCCTGCAGCTGCTCGCCGAGCTGCAATCGGAGCTCGACCTCACCTACCTGTTCATCACGCACGACCTCGCGGTCGTCCGCGTGTCGAGCGACCTGGTGTGCGTGATGGAGAAGGGCCGCATCGTCGAGCAGGGAACCGTCGACGAGATCTTCGCCAATCCGCAGCAGGAGTACACCGAGCGACTGCTGCAGGCGATCCCTGGCGCATCGATCACCCTCGGCGGTCACGGCGCGTGACGGTCGAGTCCCGACCCGAGGCCGCACGGGTTCACCGTGCGACCTCGGGGACGCTGTCCTTCGCGCTGAGCGCGCTGCTCGTGGTCTTCCTCCTCGGCGATGTCGTCGTGCGGACGGGCTGGGGGCAGATGCTCCTGCTCGCCCCCTGGCTGCTCCTCGGGCTCTGGGTCGTCTACGAGGTCGCCTTCGTCTCGATGGTGCGCATCGACGCCGACGGCGCCCTGGTTCAGAACATGCTGCGTCGCACGTCGTTCGGATGGCGTCGGGTGCGCGACATCGACCTGCGGTGGCAGTTGGTCTTCAGCCTCGATGACGGCACGGAGCTCACCTCGTACGGAGGGCCGGCGAAGGCTCGTCCGCCGCGTCGGACGAGCGACGGAGCGGCGAGTGCCCCGACGGCGGTGCGGACGCTCACCGACATCCGCGACCGCTGGGAGGCGGCGCCCGCATCAGCGGATGCTGCGATCGCCCGCACCTGGGACATCCCGGCGCTGATCGCCCTCGTCGTCATCGTGCTGTGGGCTGCGGCATCCGTCGTCATCACGGCATCCTGAGTCCGCGCGGCATCCCGAGCCCGTCCCGAGTCCCGCCCGCGTCCTGACTCCGCCCGGCGGAGTGGCTCAGACGGGCAGTCCGAACAGCTCGGGCCAGGTCGCTGCGGCCCAGGGATAGCCGACGAACACGGTCGCATCGATCGCGAAGTGCGCGACGAGGAACGGCAGCAGTCGTCCTGAGCGCTGGAACAGCCAGCCGAACAGCAGCCCCATCGCGAAGTTGCCGATGAAGGCCCCTGGCCCCTGGTAGAGGTGATAGCTGGCGCGCAGCGCTGAGGTCGTGACGATGATCACCCACGGGCTCCAGCCCAGTTCGCGCAACCGGGCGAAGAGATAGCCGAGCACGACGAACTCCTCCTGCAGCGCGGCGCGTGCGGCACTGAGCAGCAGCACGGGCACGGTCCACCAGTAGGCGTCGAGACCCGCCGGGTTCACCGCGACGAACAGCCCGAGCGCGCGCCCGACCAGATACAGGCCGAGTCCGGGGATGCCGATCGCGAGGACGAGGAGCACTCCCTTCGCCGTGTCCCGGCCGAAGCGGGTGCCGTCGAGTCCCAGACGCCCCAGATGCGGACGCGAGGTCTGCCACAGCAGGAAGCAGACCAGCAGGACCGGCACGAGCGAGAAGCCGATCGACAGCACCTGGTAGATCAGGTCGAAGATCTCGCGGTCGCTGCGCGAGGGATTGAGCGTCGTGGTCTGATCGGCCAGCGGCGTGCTGTCGGTCAATCGGTACGCGAACTGGACGATCGCGTAGACCGCCGACTGCCCGAGGCCGAGCGCCAGGACGATGGCGATCTCCCAGCGGATACGCGATCGCGACGGGGCAGGGGAGGGAGCGAGGCCGGTCACGCCACCGATCGTACGGCCACTGGTCAAGAACACGCTGCGTGCGTACGGTATCCTGGAACGTCGGCCCTTTAGACAGGCTCAGGGGACCGCGCACCTTTCCCACCACCTGTTTAGGACCTCCTGCATGGCGCACGCCCTCCGTTCAGACCTCCGCAACGTCGCAATCGTCGCTCACGTCGACCACGGCAAGACCACTCTCGTCGACGCGATGCTCCGCCAGACCGGCTCGTTCGGCGAGCATGCTCACGTCGAGGAGCGCGCCATGGACTCCAACGATCTCGAGCGTGAGAAGGGCATCACGATCCTCGCCAAGAACACGGCGATCACCTACAAGGGTGCGCACGCCGATGGCAAGGAGATCACCATCAACGTGATCGACACCCCCGGCCACGCCGACTTCGGCGGTGAGGTCGAGCGCGGTCTCTCTATGGTCGACGGCGTCGTGCTGCTCGTCGACGCCTCGGAGGGCCCGCTGCCGCAGACCCGCTTCGTGCTGCGCAAGGCGCTCGAGGCCAAGCTGCCGGTCATCCTCCTCGTGAACAAGACCGACCGTCCCGACGCGCGGATCGCCGAGGTCGAGGAAGAGGCGCACGACCTGCTGCTCGGTCTCGCCTCCGACCTCGTCGACGACGTGCCCGACCTTGACGTCGACGCTCTGCTCGACGTGCCGGTCGTCTACGCCTCGGGGCGGGCCGGTGCCGCGTCCCGCAACCGCCCCGCCGACGGAGCCCTGCCCGACAACGACGATCTCGAGCCGCTGTTCGAGGCGATCCTCGAGCACGTCCCCGCTCCGGCATACGACGACGAGGCTCCGCTGCAGGCCTGGGTCACGAACCTCGACTCCAGCCCGTTCCTCGGCCGCCTCGCGCTGCTCCGCGTCTTCAACGGCACGCTCAAGAAGGGCCAGACCGTGGCCTGGGTGCGCTCCGACGGCACCACGAGCAACGCGCGCATCACCGAGCTCCTCAAGACCCGCGCCCTCGAGCGCTACCCCGCCGAAGAGGCCGGCCCCGGTGACATCGTCGCTATCGCCGGATTCGAGAACATCACCATCGGTGAGACGATCGCCGACCCCGAGGACGTCCGCCCGCTGCCGGCGATCACGGTCGACGACCCCGCCATCTCGATGACGATCGGCACGAACACCTCGCCGCTCATGGGCAAGGTCAAGGGCCACAAGCTCACCGCTCGCATGGTGAAGGACCGCCTCGACCGCGAGCTAATCGGTAACGTCTCGCTCAAGGTCGTCGACATCGGCCGTCCCGACGCCTGGGAGGTCCAGGGGCGAGGTGAACTCGCGCTCGCCATCCTCGTCGAGAACATGCGCCGTGAGGGCTTCGAGCTGACCGTGGGCAAGCCGCAGGTGGTCACGAAGAAGATCGACGGCAAGACCTACGAGCCCTTCGAGCACCTAACGATCGACACGCCGGAGGAGCACCTCGGCGCGATCACGCAGCTTCTCGCGAACCGCAAGGGCCGCATGGAGAACATGACGAACCACGGCACCGGCTGGGTGCGCATGGAGTTCATCGTCCCGTCGCGCGGCCTCATCGGCTTCCGCAGCGAGTTCCTCACCACGACGCGCGGAACCGGCATCGCCAATGCGATCTCCCACGGCTACGAGCCGTGGGCGGGCCAGATCACGACCCGTCAGAACGGATCGATCGTCGCCGACCGTCAGGGCGTCGTTACCCCGTTCGCGATGATCGCCCTGCAGGAGCGCATGTCGTTCTTCGTCCAGCCCACGCAAGAGGTCTACGAGGGCATGGTCATCGGTGAGAACTCGCGCGCCGACGACATGGACGTGAACATCACCAAGGAGAAGAAGCTCACCAACATGCGTTCGGCCACGGCCGACAACTTCGAGTCGATGACGCCTCCGCGCCTGCTGACGCTCGAGGAGAGCCTCGAGTTCGCCCGCGACGACGAATGCGTCGAGGTCACGCCCGAGTCCGTGCGCATCCGCAAGGTCATCCTCGACCAGACGGTCCGTGGCCGCGAGGCATCGCGCCTGAAGCGTCAGGACGCCAACGCCTGAGTGCTGGCTGAGAGGTCGCCCAGCGTGGCCTCCATGTGAAGGGTCCCGCATCGCCGATTCGGCGGTTGCGGGGCCCTTTTCTCATGGAACATCCAGGTGATCAGGATTTTCCATACAGGGTATCGATGCAGGATCGTTCACTTGCGCCCGGGGTCTGCTCCCGATGAGTCCCCTGAAAGGCGTACGACGACCCGAAAGTCGAATTCTCCTCACATGATCCATCACACCCGCGCGCTTCGGCGCGCCTCCGAAGCGGCATCCGCCCGCGCCGCCGTCACCGCCCGACGTCCGAAGATCATCTTCGGAGCGAGCGCCGCGGCCCTGCTCGGCATCACCCTCACGGTCGGCGTCATCAGCACCCCTGCCATCGGCGATGAGACGGCCGATCCGATCACCGCGGTCGCGCAGCTCGTCTCCGGCGATGCGGGGGAGGAACGATTCGCCGACCCGGCCGTCATCCCGCTCTCCGAGGCTGAGACGGCCATCACCGCTGCCGGTGATCTCAGTTCGACGGTGCTCGACTCCGGTCTCGACGTCGGTGATGTCGCCGTCGCGATCGACACCACGGAATTGCAGGACGAGGTCGAGGCGCTGCGCACGCGCTCCGAGCTGTCCAGCATCGCCCTGGTGATCCGCACCGCCTCGCTGCGCGAGAACACGCAGGACGTGGTCACGGAGACGGCTGCTCTGCAGACCGCGTTCACGGCGGCGCAGGAGAAGAAGGCCGCAGACGACGCCGCTCAGGCGGCAGCAGAGCAGGCCGCGGCCGAAGCCGCTGCGCAGGCGGCGGCGCTCGCGGCGGCCAACACGCCGGACGGTGCCCGCGCGACCGCCCAGCAGATGGCCGCAAGCGAGTACGGCTGGGGATCGGACCAGTTCTCGTGCCTGAACTCGCTGTGGAACAAGGAATCCGGCTGGAACTACCAGGCCTACAACCCGTCCGGTGCCACAGGCATCCCGCAGGCGCTTCCCGGCAGCAAGATGGCCTCCGCCGGCAGTGACTGGGAGACCAACGCCACCACGCAGATCGCCTGGGGCCTCGGCTACATCTCATCGGTCTACGGAACGCCCTGCAGTGCGTGGTCGCATTCGCAGGCCATGAACTGGTACTGAACGTCATCCCCACGGCACGATGGCCCTCTGCTCTATGCAGAGGGCCATCGTCGCGCTACCTGCTCGCTGTCGTGGCGTCGACCGGACTCTTCCTTCGCCTCGGGCGGCCGCTGACTGACTCAGCGCAGCTCGGAGATCAGCACCGCTCGGGTGCCGGGCTCGATCGCCTCGAAGATGTGCGGGACGTCCCCCGGATAGGTGAGGTAGTCGCCGGGTGCGAGCGTCTCGGGGCCGTCCAGCGGGCCGATGCGTCCCCGGCCCGAGATGAGCACGACATGTTCGACCGTACCGGGGTGATGCGGATCGGACAGGCGCGGATCTCCCGGCTCGGCCTGGATCAGGTAGACGTCGCGGCGTGCCCCCGGAGGACTGGCCGACAGCAGGGTGGCGCTGTAGGCGGATGCTGCCGATGGCACGCCCGCGAGATCGTCGGCGCGGATGAGCGTCGGAGAGTTGGCCTGCTGATCCACCAGTACGGCGAAGGGGACCCCCAGTGCCACCCCGAGAGCCCAGAGGGTCTCGACGCTCGGGTTGGCCGAGCCGCTCTCCAACTGCGACACCGTCGCCTTGGAGACGCCGGCGCGACGCGCGAGTTCCGACACCGACAGCGAGGCGGACTCGCGCTCACGTCGGAGCGTGCGAGCGATGCGGCTGCGGAGATCATCCATTCGTTTATCATGCCAAACGTTCGTTCGCTTGACTATCCGATCCGTCGCGTTCAGAATGATGATCATGCGTTCAGTGAATCGAACGGTGGAACGGTGACCGCCGGACGCGAGGTCTGGCGGGAAGCCCTCGGCGTCGTGCTCGCGACCAGTGCCTACGGCATCTCCTTCGGTGCGCTCGCCGTCGCGGCCGGCCTCGATGTCTGGCAGGCCTGCGTGCTCAGCCTGCTCATGTTCACCGGGGGATCCCAGTTCGCCTTCGTCGGCGTGTTCGCGGCCGGAGGTGTCGCGGCACTGCCCTCGGCGATCGCGTCTGCCGTGCTCCTCGGAGTGCGCAACATCGCATACGGCATGCGCATGTCGCCGATCATCGGCGGGGGAACCCTGCGGCGAGCGGCGGCCGCGCACTTCACGATCGACGAGTCGACCGCGGTGGCGATCGCCCAGGGCGATCCGAGGCTGCGCAGGCTCGGGTTCTGGATCACCGGGGTGGGCATCTTCGTCGGCTGGAACGCGACCACTCTGATCGGTGCCCTGGTGGGCGACGTGCTCGGCGATCCGAAGGTCTGGGGACTGGATGCCGCGGCAGCCGCGGCGTTCCTCGCGCTGCTCTGGCCGCGGCTGAAGCGGCGCCAGGCGATCGTCGTCGGCGCTGCGGCTGCGGTCGTCGCGGCATCCCTCACTCCCGTCCTCATGCCGGGGCTGCCGGTATTGGTCGCTGCGGGGGTGGCTGTCCTCGTCGGATGGTTCAACTGGTTCTCGGGACGGTCGGCGGCGGAATCCGAGGTGAGGGCATGACGCTGTGGGGTGCGATCCTGCTCGCCGCGGTGATCTGCCTCGGGATGAAGGCCGCGGGCTATCTCGTATCGCCGAAGGTGCTCGAGGCGCCACGCCCGGCGCGTATCTCCGATCTGCTGACCGTGGCGCTCCTCGCCGCCCTCGTCGCAGTGCAGACGCTGGGTTCCGGCCAGGCGATCCTCGTGGATGCGAGGGTGCCGGCGCTCCTGGTCGCTGCGGGACTGCTGTGGCTGCGCCAGTCCTTCCTCGTCGTCGTGTTCGCCGCCGCGCTGGTGGCAGCGCTCCTCCGGCTCACCGGCCTCGCGGCCTGACCCAGCAGCCTCATCGACCGCCCGCGTAGGATCGTGGGGTGAAGTGGGTCTCGAGAGCGCTGTCCTGGATCGCGGCGGCCGTTGTCGGCGGTGTGTTCGGCATTGCGGGAACGATCGCGCACAGCCTCACCTGGGGACCGATCCCCATCGGACTCATCGTCGGAACGATCGCGTGCGGTGCGATCCTCGTGGCGATCCGTTCGCTGACGCACGACCGCGCCGCGACCGTCGCCGCAGGCGCGGGCATGGTGGGGATGCTGCTGCTGATCTCGGGCGTCGGTCCGGGGGGATCCGTCGTCGTCGAGAACACACCGGCAGGGCAGATCTGGATCATCATCGTCGGCGCCCTGGTGCTCCTCGCCGTCGCCTGGCCACGACTGCGGCGGCTTCCCGCGAGTGCTCCGACCGCCCCGTCGGCATCCGATCAGGACCTGCCCGCGTAGACTTGCACCGTGACGTATGTGATCGCTCTTCCGTGTGTGGATGTCAAGGATCGTGCCTGCATCGACGAGTGCCCCGTTGACTGCATCTATGAGGGTGAGCGTTCGCTGTACATCCATCCGGACGAGTGCGTCGACTGCGGTGCGTGCGAGCCGGTGTGTCCTGTCGAGGCGATCTACTACGAGGACGACCTGCCGGATGAATGGCAGGACTACTACAAGGCCAACGTCGAGTTCTTCGACGAGATCGGCTCCCCCGGAGGAGCCGCGAAGGTCGGTGTCATCGCCCACGACCACCCGATCATCGCCGCGCTCCCTCCTCAGGGGGAATGACCGGTGAGTGTCCGAGACCTTGCGGACTACCCGTGGGACGCGGTCGTTCCGCTCAGGGAGCGAGCAGCGCAGCATCCTGACGGTCTCGTCGACCTGTCGATAGGCTCTCCGGTCGACCCGACGCCCGAGATTATCCGCCGCGCCCTCGCCGAGGCCACGGATGCGCATGCCTACCCGCAGACCGTCGGCACGCCGGCGCTGCGCGAGGCGATCGTCGACTGGTATGCGCGGCGTCGCGGCGTGCCGGATCTCACGGTCGACAACGTGATCCCGACGATCGGGTCGAAGGAGTTCGTCGCGCTCCTGCCGACGCTGCTCGGCCTCGGTGCCGGAGACATCGTGGTGCATCCGCGCGTCGCGTACCCGACATACGACGTCGGCGCCCGGGTCGCGGGTGCGACTCCGCTGCCCGCTGACGACCCCGCCGACTGGCCCGAGGGGACCAAGCTCGTCTGGATCAACTCGCCAGGGAACCCCGACGGGCGCACCTGGACCGTCGATGAGTTGCGCGCCGCGGTCGAACGCGCCCGCGAACTCGGTGCGGTGCTGGCCAGCGACGAGTGCTACGCGGAGCTCGGCTGGGACGGGGAGTGGGCGACCGAGCCCATTCCGTCGATCCTCGATCCGCGAGTGACCGGCGGCAGCCGGGCGAACCTCCTCAGCGTCTACTCGCTCAGCAAGCAGTCGAATCTCGCCGGGTACCGGGCCGCCTTCGTCGCAGGATGCGCGCGCATCGTCGGAGAGCTCCTCACCGCCCGCAAGCACCTGGGGCTGATGCCTCCGGCTCCCGTGCAGCAGGCGATGACGATCGCCCTGCGCGACGACGAGCACGTCCGTGCCCAGAAGGAGCTGTACCGGGAGCGCCGCGACCTGCTGCGACCGGCTGTCGAAGCGGCGGGGTTCCGGATCGACGGCTCCGAAGCAGGTCTCTATCTCTGGATCACCGAGGGGCGGGATGCCTGGGAGAGCATGGCGCGCCTCGCCGATCTCGGCATCCTCGCGGGGCCGGGGCCGTTCTACGGCGACAGCTCGACCGAGCACGTACGCCTGTCGCTGACCGCGCCCACCGAGCGCATCGCGGACGCGGCGCGGCGTCTCTCGGCATCCGCTTTGTAGGTTCGGTCACCCTGTGTCGCATCCTTTTGGCGGATGTCACAGTTGGCCTGCGCTCCTACTAGGCTGTAAAAGCGATTCGGTCGTGATCCGACCAGGCGCGTGATCCGACCAGGAGCATTGCGCCAGGACATCGCCACTTCCGGCTTGATCAACACTCTTGAGGAGGCCCGCGTGAGCGCAGGTGCAGAGCAGCCCGCAACGGCGAAGCTGACGATCGGTGAGACCACCGCAGAATTCCCCATCGTGCGCGGCACGGCCGGGCACGACAGTATCGACCTCTCCACCCTGACCCGCCAGACGGGCTACACGGGACTCGACTACGGCTTCGTGAACACGGCGTCGACGAAGTCCTCGATCACCTACATCGACGGCGATCAGGGCATCCTCCGCTACCGCGGCTACCCGATCGAGCAGCTCGCGGGCCACACCAGCTACCTCGAGGTGGCCTGGCTGCTCATCTACGGCGAGCTCCCCTCCGCATCGGAGCTGAGCGAGTTCGACGAGAAGATCCGTCGCCACACGCTGCTGCACGAGGACCTCAAGCGCTTCTTCTCCGCACTGCCGCACACCGCGCACCCGATGTCGGTGCTGTCGTCGGCCGTGGCGGCCCTCTCGACCTACTACGAAGGTCAGACCGACCCGCACAACCCCGAGCACGTCGAGCTCAACATGATCCGCATGCTCGCGAAGCTGCCGGTCATCGCGGCCTATGCGCACAAGAAGAGCGTCGGCCAGGCATTCCTGTATCCGGACAACTCGCTCGGGTTCGTCGAGAACTTCCTCAAGCTCAACTTCGGAGTCCACTCCGAGGAGTACGAGGTCAACCCGGTCATGTCGAAGGCGCTCGAACTGTTGCTGATCCTGCACGAGGACCACGAGCAGAACGCCTCCACCTCGACGGTGCGTCTGGTCGGTTCGACCGGTGCGAACCAGTTCGCCTCGGTCTCGGCCGGCATCCAGGCGCTCTCCGGCCCGCTGCACGGTGGAGCGAACGAGGCCGTGCTCACGATGCTCGGTCAGATCCGCGAGTCCGGTCAGAGCGTCTCCCGCTTCGTCGAGCGCGTGAAGAACAAAGAAGAGGGCGTGAAGCTGATGGGCTTCGGGCATCGGGTCTACAAGAACTACGACCCGCGCGCCAAGCTCGTCAAGGCCGCAGCCGACGACGTGCTGACCTCGCTCGGTGTCTCGGATCCGTTGCTCGACCTCGCCAAGGAACTCGAGGAGATCGCGCTCGAGGACGACTACTTCCGCGAGCGTCGCCTGTACCCGAACGTCGACTTCTACACCGGCGTCATCTACAAGGCGATGGGCTTCCCGACGCGTATGTTCACCGTGCTGTTCGCGATCGGACGCCTGCCGGGGTGGCTCGCCCAGTGGCGCGAGCTGCAGCTCGACCCGCAGACCAAGATCGGCCGCCCGCAGCAGCTGTACGTGGGCTCGCCGGAGCGCACCTTCCAGCGCGGCTGAGAGACCCTCGAAGACGAAGAGAGCGGATGCCGACCGGCATCCGCTCTCTTCGTCTGTCGCCGCCCACACGTCATGTGGCGTGCGGAAGAGCTGACGCCGGGTCAGCGCCCCTGGCCGCCGCGGCCACCCTGGGGGCGACCGCCGCGTGCACCGGGCTGACCCTGGCGGGCTCCGCCCTGAGACTGGCCGGCCGCAGCACCCTGGCCACCGCCGGAGCGGCGGCGGCGACGACGTGCCGGGGGCGTGGTCGCTCCGGCCTTCTCGCCACCGGCGGGGCGCTGCTTGGGTGCCTGACGCTGCGGCGCCTGGACGGGAGCGGGACGGACGTGCGGGGCACGCTCAGGGACGAGCTCGGTGACCGCATCGGCGGTGAGCGCCTCGAGCGGAGCGGTGATCGCCGCCTTGCGAAGCAGGTCCTTCACGTCGCGGCGCTGCTCGGGCAGCACGACGGTCACGACGGTTCCGGCGGCGCCGGCACGGGCCGTGCGTCCTGAGCGGTGCAGATACGCCTTGTGCTCCATGGGCGGGTCGACGTGGACGACGAGGTCGACGTTGTCGACGTGCACGCCGCGAGCGGCGACATCCGTCGCGACGAGCACACGCACGCCGCCGTCCTCCGGCGCGGACGAGAATGCGCCGAGGTTCCGCTCCCGCGCGTTCTGCGAGAGGTTGCCGTGCAGGTCGACCGCGGGGATGCCGGCAGCAGTGAGCTGCTTGGCGAGCTTCTTCGCCTGGTGCTTGGTACGCGTGAACAGGATGCGACGACCCGTGCCCGAGGCGAGATCGCGCACGAGGGTCGTCTTGTTCTCGGTCGAGTCGACCACGAGCACGCGGTGGGTCATCTCGCCGACCGGCACGCTGGCCTCGTCGACCTCGTGGCTCACCGGGTTCGAGAGGAACTTGCGGGCGAGCGAGTCGATGCCGCGGTCGAGGGTCGCGCTGAAGAGCAGGCGCTGCCCGCCGGCGGGGGTCGCCTGCAGGATGCGGGTGACGCCGGGGAGGAAACCGAGGTCCGCCATGTGGTCGGCCTCGTCGAGCACGCTGACCTCGATGGCGCTGAGCTTCACGATCTGCTGCTTCATGAGGTCTTCGAGGCGGCCGGGGCACGCGACGACGATGTCGACGCCACCGCGAAGCGCCTGCTCCTGCGGGCGCTGGCTGACCCCACCGAAGACGGTGGTCACCTTGAGGCCGGCAGCCTCGGCCAGCGGGGCGACCGTCGCGGCGATCTGCGTGGCGAGCTCGCGGGTAGGAGCGAGCACGAGTCCGCGCGGGAGACCGGCACGACGCCTGTGGCCGGACGCGGCGAGGCGGGCGACGAGGGGAAGCGCGAAGGCGATGGTCTTGCCGCTGCCGGTGCGACCGCGACCGAGCAGGTCGCGTCCGGCGAGCGAGTCGGGAAGCGTGTCGCGCTGGATCGCGAATGCTTCGGTCTTGCCCGAGGCGGACAGGACGGCGGCGAGTTCGGCGGGAACGCCGAGATCGAGGAAGGAAGGCATGGAGGCTCCGTGAGCGCGCACGTCGAGCGGCGCGCGGGTTTCGTGGTGGGGTGGGCGACGGCGCGGGAAGGGCGCATCGGTTCGCCGTTCGAAATGGCCAGGCGTTCGCTGGTTGTGGGAGCAGAGTGATGCTCGCTTCGGTCTTCGGAGACCCCGTTACGACGACGACGTTGCTCTGGCTGTGCAAGAGCAACGCCCCGAGTCTATCAGGGACTCGGGGCGTCGGCCGGGGAACGACTCAGGTTTCAGGCGTGCAGCGCCTCGTTGAGCGTCACCCCGACGCCCTTGCGCTGTACTGCTTCGACCGCGCCGCTGAGCGAGTTCCGGCGGAACAGCAGTCCGTTCTGCCCCGAGAGGTCTGCGCCCTTGACGACCTTGCGCGTGCCGTCCGCGGTGAGCGGCGAATCGGCGAGGACGATCTTGGTGCCGGCGGTGACGTAGAGCCCCGCCTCGACGACGCAGTCGTCGCCGAGCGAGATGCCGATGCCGGCGTTGGCGCCGAGCAGGGTGCGAGCGCCGATCGAGACGCGATGCGCGCCACCACCCGAGAGCGTGCCCATGATGGATGCTCCACCGCCGATGTCGCTGCCGTCGCCGACAACGACGCCCTGCGAGATGCGCCCCTCGACCATCGAGGCGCCGAGCGTGCCGGCGTTGAAGTTCACGAAGCCCTCGTGCATGACCGTGGTTCCGGGGGAGAGGTGCGCGCCGAGCCGCACACGAGAGGCATCCGCGATGCGGACGCCGGCGGGCTGGACGTAGTCGGTCAGCCGCGGGAACTTGTCGAGGCCCGCCACCTGGATGCCGGCGCGCTGGAGCTGCGGTCGCAGCCGGTTCGCGTCATCGGGGTGCACGGGACCGGCGTTCGTCCACGCGACGTTGGGAAGATGCCCGAAGATGCCGTCGAGGTTGAGGTTGTTGGGGCGCACCACCAGGTGCGACAGGGCATGCAGGCGCAGGTAGGCGTCGGCCGTCGACGCCGGTGCCGCGTCGAGATCGATCATGAGGTGGATGCTCTCGACGGTGACGTCCCGACGCTCGTCGGGGCCGATCAGATCCGCCAGTGCGGCGGAGGACGCCTGCGCAGCCGTCGGCTGGCCGACGCCCACCTCCGGGAACCATGCATCGAGGACGGTGCCGTTGCCGGCGATCGTCGTGAGACCAGTACCCCATACGGTGCGCGCATCAGTCATGCCTCCACGCTAGCGTTCTCGGCTGTGCCGGATCGGCATGTGTCGGCTGAGTAGGCTGAGCACATGGTGCTCGATCTGACCGTGTCCTCCGTCGACCTCACCCGCGCGATCTGCGACATCCCGAGCGTGTCGGGCGATGAGAAGACACTGGCGGATGCGATCGAACAGGCGGTCTCCGCCTGCCCGCACCTCGAAGTGCTCCGTCACGGCAACACCATCGTCGCCCGCACCGATCTCGGCCGCGCGCAGCGCGTCGCGATCGCAGGGCACATCGACACCGTGCCGATCAATGCGAACCTGCCGATCCGCGACGTGATCGTCGATGGAGAGCCGTATCTCTGGGGGCGCGGAACGGTCGACATGAAGGGCGGCACGGCCGTGCAGCTCAAGCTCGCCGCCGAGCTCACCGATCCCGTCGTCGACGTCACATGGATGTGGTACGACAACGAGGAGGTCGAAGCCTCGAAGAACGGCCTGGCACTGCTCGCCGCGGATCGTCCTGACCTCTTCGCCGCGGATTTCGCCATCCTCGGCGAACCCTCCAACGGCGAGGTCGAGGGCGGATGCAACGGCACGATGCGCGCCGTGGTGCGCACCCACGGGGTCCGGGCGCACGCCGCCCGTGCATGGGTGGGGGAGAACGCCATCCATCGCGCGGCTCCGATCCTCGCCCGTCTCGCCGAGTATCGGGCTCGCGAGGTCGAGGTCGACGGGCTTCTCTACCGCGAGAGTCTCAGCGCGGTCCGGATCTCCGGGGGTGTGGCCGGCAACGTCATCCCCGATGAGTGCGAGGTGGAGATCAACTACCGCTTCGCGCCGAGCAAGACGGCGGCCGATGCCGAAGCGCATCTGCGCGGTGTGCTCGCGGGCTTCGAGCTGGAGGTGACGGATGCCGCGGAGGGTGCACGGCCGGGGCTCGATGCGCCGATCGCGCGGCAGTTCGTCGACGCCGTGCGCGCCCAGCCCCGCCCCAAGTACGGATGGACGGATGTGGCCCGGTTCTCGGCGCTCGGCATCCCCGCCGTGAACTACGGGCCAGGCGACCCCCATCTCGCGCACCACGACGAGGAGCGCGTCGCGGTCGCGCAGATCGTCGCCGTCGAGGACGGGCTGCGCGCGTGGCTCACCTCGCGCTGAGCGCTGCACGACGCTGGGCGGGGCTTCCGCACGCGGCGCGCATCGCGATCATCTACATCGTCGCGCGTACGATCACCACGCTGTTCCTCATCGCCGCGGCATCCGCATCGACGTCGCTGTCGCGATTCGGCGCCGAACCCGGTCTCGCGTCGTTCGTGCTGGGCTGGGACGCGCAGTGGTACTGGACCGTCGCCGAGTACGGCTACCCGACCGAGCTGCCCCTGACCGATTCCGGAGAGGTCGCCGAGAACGCCTGGGCGTTCATGCCGGTTTTCGCATATGTCGCGAAGATCGTCGGCATGCCTTTCGGAGCCTGGGGGCCCGGCGCCTTCCTGATCTCGATCGTCGCCGGTTACTTCTCGTGTCTCGCGCTGCATCGTCTGCTGCGGGAACGGATCGGACGAGGAGCCGCGACCTGGGCCGTGGTCTTCTTCAGTGCCGGGCCCCTGGCAGCGATGTTCCAGGTCGGCTATGCCGAGTCCCTCTTCCTGCTGCTCCTGTTCCTCGCGCTCGATGCGGTCGCGCGTCGACGCTACGCCTGGCTGTACCTGTTGGTGCCGGTGATGGCGTTCACCCGGCCGGGGGTCCTCGCCTTCGCGCTCTATCTGGGACTGCACGGCATCCTGCGGTGGTGGCGCCGACGGGACGACCCGTTACCCTCCAGCCACGTCCTGCACATCGTCGCCGCGGGAGCCCTGGCCACCGTCTGCGGATTCGCGTGGCAGGTGATAGCGGCCGTCGCGACGGGCGATCCCGGTGCGTACCTGGCGACCGAGCTCTCCTGGAGGCGCAACTGGCTGGCGGGAGGCGTCGAGGGCTTCGTCCCGTTCGAGGGGTGGATTCAAGCGTCGCAGTTCTGGTTCGCGCAATGGGGGATGCCGCAGGCGTGGGGACCCGTCGCTGTCGTCCTGATCGTCGGCGGAGTCGTGGCGACGCTGCTGTGCTCGCGCTCGGTGCGCGCTCTGGGCGCCGATCTGCGCCTGTGGAGCGCGAGCTATCTGCTCTATCTGCTCGCTGTGTTCTTCCCGCAGTCGAGCACGTTCAGATTGCTGCTGCCGATCTCGCCCCTCTGGGGAGCGGTCGCCGTCCCTCGTTCCCGGCTGTGGAGGATCGGCGTGCTCGCCGCCTGTCTGCTCGGTCAATGGACGTGGATCCACGCCGTCTACGCGCTCGGGAACACGTTCTGGCAGGTTCCGTGAATGTAAATGATCGGTGCATTTCTTCACGCGCGACCACCCGCTCTCGGTGACTACCGATAAACTGGTGCCACACCACCGGAGGAAAAGGAGCCACGATGGCAGCGATGAAGCCGAGGACCGGAGACGGACCCATGGAGGCCGTGAAAGAAGGACGACTCATCATCGTGCGTGTTCCGCTCGAGGGCGGCGGTCGCCTGGTCGTCTCCGTGAACGACGCAGAGGCGAAGGAGCTCCACGACGTGCTCGGCGCGGTCGTGGCCCCGGCCTGACATCCAGACTCTGCAGAGAGGGCGGCGGATCCGAGGATCCGCCGCCCTCTCTGTGTATCCGAGTCGTTCAGTCCGCGTCGACGCTGATGAGCTGCAGCAGGCCTTCTCCGGAGGTCGACACCGTGGCCAGAACGGCCGACGACTCCTGGGTCTCCTGCACGAGCGACCGGAACGCTGACGTGATCTCGTCGCGCTGCACGGGATCGGCGACGCGTCCGCCCGCGAGAACCCGCGGCACGAGCACCATGCCGCCGGTGCGGACGAGCCGAAGCCCGTGCTCGACGTACTCGATCACGTTCTCGGCATCGGCGTCGATGAGCACGATGTCGTAGGAGGCCTCGTTCATGCGGGGGAGCACGTCAGCCGCACGCCCGGTGATGAAACGGGCGCGGGTGGCCGGAATGCGCGCCTCAGCGAATGCCTGACGGGCGGCCGCGAGGTGCTCCGGTTCGTTGTCGATCGAGGTGAGGACGGCGTGCGGCGCCCCACGCAGCAGCCACAGGCCTGACACCCCGGCACCCGTGCCGATCTCGACGATGGACCGTGCGGATGTGGCGGCGGCGAGCACGGCGATCTGCGATCCGACGGCGGGGCTGACCGGGGCGGCACCCAACTCCACAGCGTGCGCGCGGGCGCGGGCGATGGCGGCGGGTTCCACGATCGACTCACGGATGAATCGCGCGTTCGCGTCGTGCTCGCTCATGGCCTCGTTCTCCTGCCTGCGTTCGGGTCTTCACAAGGTTATGCGCTCGGCGGGCGACGGGACGGCAGGCGCGGCGGTAGCCTGGACAGATGCAACTCGGGATCTCATTCGAGAAGATTCTGCTGATCGGTCTGATCGCGGTTCTCATCGTCGGCCCCGACAAGCTGCCGAAGTACGCCGAGTCCTTCGCCAAACTCGTGAGACGGGCCGGGGAGATGCTCCGCGACACCAAGTCGCGCGTGCGGGAGGAGATGGGCCCCGAGATCGACGACGTCGACTGGCGAAAGCTCGACCCTCGTCAATACGATCCGCGTCGGATCATCCGGGATGCGCTGTTCGAGGATGCTGCGCCGGCCGCGGCGGCGACTGCAGCGGCGCGGACGGCCGCATCCGCCGCTGAACAGGCCCCGGCGCGGCCGAGGATCGTCCGCGAGGAGTTCTCGCGGAGCAGCCCGCCGCCTTTCGACGTCGAAGCGACGTGACCCTGGGCGCGGCGGCGCAGCGGCAGAAGGACCGGGTCGCGCTGGGCGCTGCGGCGTTGTCCGCGATCGCCGCGGCACTGGTCTGGATGCTCTGGGTCGTGCCCATCGCGGCGTCCGTCGAGCGCGCCGAGCCGCAGCCGATCGGCACGAGCGTCACGGTCGAGCTCGACGGCGGGCAGGCGGCCGGCATATGGGCGACGGGCCGTGCGGCCTGGCTGGGAACCGCCGAGTGCCTGGTGGTCGGCCCGGACGGATCGGAGCTGCCCCTCACCGCCGGGCCGTCCCTGAACTGGGAGGACACGCTCTGGTGGATCACGCCCCGCGCCGGTTTCGAACAGATCCTGCGGTTCACGTCGACGTCATCGGGGACCTACGAGGTGCGGTGCGCCGACGGGCTCGACACGTACGACGGCGAGTTCCTCGTCGCCGGCGACACATTCGGCGCAGGTGCGATCGGGCTGGGACGCGGCGGGTCGAGCGATTTCCCCATCGGTGCGATCCTCGCCTTCTGCGCCGTCGTGCTGCCGCTGTTCTCCGTGCTGATCGTGCCCGTCATCGCGCTGCGCAGGCTCCGCGACCGTCGCAGGTCCGGCCGACTCAACTGATCGACGCGCGCAGCGACACGATGTCGTCATCGCTCAGCAGCGCGCGCGGGACGGCGGTCGCCACCGATGCGTCGCGCACCTTGAAGAGCACGGCGTCGCGACCGACGCGCATGCTCTGGAAGGTGCTGTAGGGGATCTCCGAGGTGCGCGTCGCCGCACCGATGCGCAGCGCGGTCTCTCCGACGGACACCCAGACCCTCGACCCCGGCGGCATGGCCGCGCGCACGGCACGTCTAGCGTTCGCGACGGTCAACCACACCGCATATGCTCCGAGAGCGATCACCGCGTAGGGCAGCCATGCGGAGAGGGCGTCGGCCCCGGGGGCTCCGGCGCCGAGAAGACTCACTGCGAATGCGGCTGCGAGCACGACCCACATGACGAGCGCCCAGGGACGGGTCAGCGAGTAGATCGAGGCATCGCGCGCCATGCGTCGCAGCAGGCCCTCGTCGATCGTCAACGCGGCGTTCATCGATCAGGCGAGAGTCATCGGCAGCGAACGACCGGAGAGGCCGCGCCCCTGCGATGCGAGTGTGCGCGCCAGATCGCGGATCGCCGTGGCGGCGGCATCCGTCGGGTCCCCGAGGACGACAGGCATACCCGCGTCCCCGCCGATCCGCAGCGCGGGGCTGAGCGGGATCGAGGCGAGGAGGTCGACCGGAGCCTCGACCGAGAGGGCCTCGGCGACAGCGGCACCGCCTCCCGAGCCGAACAGGTCGATGACCGATCCATCCGGGAGGGCGTATGGTCCCATGTTCTCGATCACGCCGATCACGCGCTGTCCGGTCTGACGTGCCACGAGGCCGCTGCGGATGGCGACGTCCGCGGCCGCCGCCTGCGGCGTGGTCACCACGAGCACCTCGGCGTGGGGGAGCAGCTGCCCGATAGAGATCGCGATGTCACCGGTTCCCGGCGGCATGTCGATCAGAAGGATGTCGAGATCGCCGAAGAAGACGTCGGTGAGGAACTGCTGCACGGTGCGGTGGAGCATCGGTCCGCGCCAGGCGACGACGGCTTCGCCATCGCGGAGGAACATGCCGATCGAGACGGTCTTCACGCCGTGGGCGACCGGAGGGAGCATGAGGTCGTCGATGCGCGTGGGCTGCGTGCCGGGCGCGACTCCGAGCAGACCGGGAATCGAGAACCCGTGCACATCCGCATCGACGAGTCCGACCGAGAGCCCCTGCTCGGCGAGGGCGACCGCCAGGTTCGCCGTCACCGTCGATTTGCCGACACCGCCTTTGCCGCTCGAGACGAGAATGACCCTGGTCAGCGAGTCGGGACCGAACGGCATCTGCCGCGCGGGGCGGCCGTCGCGGAGCTTCTCGGTGAGGGCTTTGCGCTCGGTCGGGGTCATCACGCCGACCTCCACGTCGACCCCGGTGATCCCCGGGACCGATGCCGCCGCCGCGCGTACGTCGCTCTCGATCTTCGACGCTGCAGGGCAGCCCACGATCGTCAGCGAGATCGCAACGCGTGCATGCCCGCCGTCGACTCGCACCTCGCGCACCATGTCGAGGTCGCCGATGGGGCGACGCAGCTCAGGATCCGACACCGCCGACACGGCCGAGAGCACTGCATCAGACGCCGTCATGAGGCCTCGCCGCGGTCGTCGCCGCGATCCCGGTCGCCCTCGAGCTCGGCCAGGAGGGCCTTCAACTCGTGGCGCAGCACGTCACGGGTCACCGCCTGGGAGTTGCGCTCCTCGAGCGACATGCGCAGCGCGACGATCTCCCTCGCCAGGTACTCGGTGTCGGCGAGGTTCCGCTCGGCGCGCTGACGATCCTGCTCGATCTGCACCCGGTCACGGTCGTCCTGACGGTTCTGGGCGAGCAGGATCAGCGGCGCGGCGTACGACGCCTGCAGCGAGAGGATCAGAGTGAGCGCGGTGAAGCCCAGGGCTGCGGAGTCGAATCGCCACCAGCCGTTCTGCTCGGCGAGAATCGTGTATCCGATCCAGAGCACGCAGAACAGGGTGAGGATCGTGAGGAAGGTCGGGGTGCCCATCGCCCGCGCGATCCACTCGGTGAATCGTCCGAACCGGTCCCTCGAGGCCGGCCTCTGGCGTGTGGCACCGCGTCCGAGGGGAGCATCCAGGCGTGCACTGTTCTTCGCCATCAGCGCACCTCCGTCGGGGCGTCGCCGTCGTGCGATCGCCAGTCGTCGGGGAGCAGGTAGTCGAGCACGTCATCGACGCTGATCGCGCCGACGAGACGGTGCGCGGCGTCGATCACCGGCAAGGAGACGAGATCGTAGCTCGCGAGCATGCGGGCCACCTCGGCGGCGGATGCCGTCACCGGAACGGGCTCGAGGCTGTCGTCGACGATCGCGCCGAGCCGCTCGTGCGGCGGGTAGCGCAGCATCCGTTGGAAATGCACGACGCCCAGGAGTCGCCCCGTGGGCGTCTCGAACGGCGGGAGGGTCACGAAGACCGCGGCGGCCAGAGCGGGGTGCAACTCGTGCCGTCTGATCAGGGCGAGCGCCTCGGCGACGGTCGCATCGGCGGAGAGGATGATCGGCTCCGGCGTCATCAGGCCGCCGGCCGTGTCAGGGCCGTAGCGCAGCAGGTTCCTGACGTCCTCGGCCTCTTCCGGCTCCATCAGCTCGAGCAGGTGCTCCAGCCGGGTGGGCGGGAGCTGCGCGAGGAGGTCTGCGGCGTCGTCGGGCTCCATCTGATCGAGCACGTCTGCGGCGCGCTCGTCTCCGAGCCGGTCGAGGATGTGGACCTGATCGTCTTCGGGCATCTCTTCGAGCGCGTCGGCGAGCCGGTCGTCCGGCAGTTCCTCGGCGACCTCGAGGAGGCGTTTCTGTGGGAGATCGAGAAGGGTGTTCGCGAGGTCGGCGGCATGAAGCTCGGCATAGGAGGCGACGAGCTGCTCCGCGGACTGCGCCTCGCCTGCGACTCTCTGATCGGAGACCTCGTTCCACGCGGCGAACGTCGTCGGCCCCTTCGCGAACGGCGAGGCGCTGGTCTTCGGCCGACGCAGGAAGAGCTGGCTGATCGCCCACTCACCGAGCCGGTTCGGTTCGATCGCCACGTCTTCGATCACGGCAGAGCCGCTGCCGTCGACGAGTTCCACCCGCCTGCCGAGGAGCTCCGCGAGCACTCTCACCTCGCCCGCGCGTGGCGAGAAGCGGCGGACGTTGATGAGACCGGTGCTGATCACCTGGCCGGCGCGGATCGAGGTGACCCGCCCGATCGACAGGAAGACCTGACGTCGACCGGGGATCTCGACCACGAGGCCGATCACCCGCGGAGCCGCGGTACTTCGATACACGATGACGACGTCCCGGACTTTGCCGAGCCGGTCGCCCACGGGGTCGAAGACGGCGCACCCGGCGAGGCGCGCGGCGAATACCCGTTGTGTGCTCACCTCTCCAGCGTAGTGCGCGGCCCCTGAGCGCAGAGGGCGTCCGGCGCGCACAGCCCGCGCAGGAAACAGCGTGGAAGAATGGCGGGATGAGCATGTTGAACCGCCCAGCGGCGAGCAGCGAGACCGGCGAGGTGGTCGCGTCGATGCGCGACTACGAGAGCGCGCAGAAGGCGGTCTCGAAGCTGATCTCCGAAGACGTCCCGGCGCGCGAGATCGCGATCGTCGGTCAGGGCGTGCGCACGGTCGAGCGGGTCACCGGTCGCCTGGGTTACGCCGCCGCCGCTCGCTCCGGCGCGATCAACGGCGTGCTCATCGGCTTCTTCCTGTCGGCGATCCTCGTTCTGGGCAATCCCGAGGTGCCGATGCAGCTCTTCATCGGCGTGGTCTTCATCGGCGTCGCGCTCGGAATGATCCTCAGCCTCGCGACGTACGCCATCGTGCGACGTCGCCGAGACTTCGCGAGCGTCACCCAGTTCGCGGCCGACCACTACGAGGTCACGGTGCTGCCCGCCTCGGCGGCGAAGGCGCGCAAGGCCCTCGGCGCAGCCGTGCGGCAGACCACCGTCGTGCGCCCTCCGGTGAACCTCGATGAGCCGCCGCGGTACGGTGAGCGGCTGCCGGTCGGCGGCGCGCCGCAGGCCGCGCCGGTCGCGGAGCCGGTGATCCCGCCACGCCCCGCAGACCCGGTGCCCGCGGAGAACCCGGTTCCTGCGGAGCCGCCGGCCCACGCGGCGGAGCAGTCCGCCGAGGCCCCGCCCGAAACCGATGCCGCAGAGCCGGATGCCGCGGAGAAGCCCGCAGAGAACTCCTGATGGCGCAGGCCGTCACGATCGAGGTCGAACTCCCGAGCGGCAGCGCACGCCTGTCGGGCGACTGGGTCCAGGGCGGCCGAGACGACACGATCGTCATCGCCCACGGCGCCGGCGCCGGCAAGAACCACCCATTCCTCGTCGGTTTCGCGGATGCATTGAACGAGGAGGGCTTCTCCACGCTTCGCTTCAACTTCGCGTATGTGGAGCAGGGACGACGGATGCCGGGACCGGCGGCGCACGCGATCGCGGCCTGGTCGGCCGTGATCGGGTCCGCGCGCGCCCGGGTCCCCTCCGCCCGCGTCTGGGCGGCGGGGAAGTCTTACGGCGGGCGTATGGCGTCGATGGCAGTGTCCCAGGGGCTCCTCGTCGACGGCCTGATCTACCTCGGTTATCCGCTGCACGCGCCCGGCAAGCCCGAGAAGCCGCGCGCCGAGCATCTGCCGGCCATCCGGGTGCCGCAGCTCTTCCTGGAGGGGACGAACGACCCGTTCATCCAGCCGCTCTCGCAGTTCGACGAGGTCGTTGCCACCTGTCGGGATGCGCGGGTCGAGTGGGTCGACGGCGGAGGACACAGCTTCGAGGTGAAGGGGCGCACACGCGCAGCATCCGATGTCGGTGCCGATCTGGCGCCTGTGGTGGCGGAGTTCGTCGACGCGGCCGGGCGCCGCACGGATGAGTCGACCGAAGAGGAGAAGGCATGAGCATCGCGGAGGACTTCGACAGGATCGGGATCGAGCGGCTCCGCGAGGTCGGCAGCGTCAAGTGGTCGATGTTCCCCGACACGATCGGCGCGTTCGTGGCGGAGATGGACTTCGGCACGTCTCCGGCGATCGAGGCGGCTCTGCGACGGTCGATCGACGACAGCCTCTTCGGATATCTTCCCGCCCGGCTCGCTGAGGACATGTCGGCGGCGTGCGCGCGGTGGCAGGAGAGCCGTTACGGGTGGCGCGTATCGGCCGATCGGGTCAAGCCGGTGCCGGACGTGCTGGCGGCGCTGCGCGCCACGATCGACCACTATTCGGCTCCGGGATCGAAGGTCATCGTGCCGACACCCGCCTACATGCCGTTCCTCAGTGTGCCGAAGATGCACGATCGCGAGATCATCGAGGTCCCCATGCTCGTGGAGCAGGGGCGGTACGTCCTCGATCTCGAGGGCATCGATCGGGCCTTCCGCGACGGCGGCGGGCTGCTTCTGCTGTGCAACCCCGGAAATCCCGTCGGACGGGTCTTCGACCGGGACGAACTGGTGAGGGTCAGCGAGATCGTCGCGGCCCATGACGGCCGCGTGTTCGCCGATGAGATCCACGCGCCGCTCGTCTTCTCTCCGCACCGGCACATCCCGTACGCGAGCCTCAGCGAGGTCACGGCAGGGCACACCATCACCGCGACGTCGGCCTCGAAAGCATGGAACATCCCCGGCCTGAAGGCTGCGCAGGTCATCCTCTCGAACGACGACGATGCCGAGGTCTGGGCCCGCCCCGAGGTCTCGTGGAACGAGCACGGCGTCAGCAACATGGGCGTCGTCGCGACCATCGCCGCGTACGACGAGAGCGGCTCCTGGCTCGACGAGACGATCGGGTACATCGATGGCAACCGCCGGATGCTGGGCGAACTGCTCGCCGAACTGATCCCCGGAATGGGCTACTCGGCTCCGGAAGGCACGTACATCGCCTGGCTCGATGCGCGTGCGCTGGAGATCGAGGGCTCGCCCGCTGAATTCCTCCGGGAGCACGCAGCGGTCTCACTCACCGACGGCCGCTCCTGCGGCGTCGCAGGGGCAGGCTTCCTGCGCTTCATCCTCGCCACTCCGCGGCCCATCCTCGAACGGGCCGTACGGCAGATCGCTGCAGCTCTCGACAGGAGGGGCTCGTCCTCGGAGAGGGCCGTGCGGTGAGCAGCGGGCACGAGTACGACAGCATCACCGTTGAACAACTGAGGGCGTCCGGCCGGTACAAGTGGACGACGTACCCGGACGCGATCGGGGCGTTCATCGCGGAGATGGACTTCGGACTCGCGCCCGAGATCGCGGAGGTGTTCACCCCTCCGCTCGATCTGCTGATGGGGTATCCGACCCCGGCGATCGTCGACGCGATGGCCGAGGCCTGCGCCCGCTGGCAGCGTGACGCCTATGGATGGGACGTGCCGGCGACGAGCATCCGTCCGGTCGGCGACGTGCTCATCGCCATGCGTGCGGCCATCGATCACTTCAGCGCGCCCGGATCGAAGATCATCCTGCCGACGCCGGCGTACATGCCGTTCCTGAAGATCCCGCCCATGCACGACCGCGAGATCGTCGAGGTCCCGATGCTCGTCGAGGACGGACGGTACGTCTTCGACATGGAAGGACTGGATCGCGCCTTCGCCGACGGCGGAGGGATGCTCATCCTCTGCAACCCGCACAACCCGACCGGGCGCGTGCACACGAGGGAGGAGCTGCTCGCGGTCTCGGAGATCGTGGAGCGGCACGGCGGGCGCGTCTTCTCGGATGAGATCCACGCCCCGCTCGTGTTCGCCCCGCACCGTCACGTGCCTTATGCGAGCATCAGCGCAGTGACCGCCGCGCACACCGTCACCGCCACCAGCGCGTCGAAGGCATGGAACCTCCCGGGGCTCAAAGCCGCGCAGGTGATCCTCACGAACGAGGCGGATGCCGCGGTCTGGGCGACCCCGGTCGTCACGCGCAACGAACTCCTCGCGAGCAACCCGGGGATCATCGCCAACACCGCGGCCTACGACCGCGCCAGGGACTGGCTCGCCGACACCCATGCGTATCTCGAGCGCAACCGCGCGCTGCTGAAGCGACTGCTCGACGAGCTCATCCCCGGCATCGGCTATGAGCCGGGCGAGGGCACCTACATCGCCTGGCTGGACGCGCGCCCGCTCGGGATCGAGGAATCGCCGGCGGACTTCTTCCGCGAGCACGCCGGAGTAGCCCTCACCGACGGCACCGCGTGCGGCGCGGTCGGCGAGGGATTCCTTCGATTCATCCTGGCGACTCCGGCTCCGATCATCGAGCAGGCCGTGCGCCGGATGGCCGACGCACTCGCCCGGCGCTGAGGGCTACTGGCGGAGCCGGCTCAGGCCCGCTGAACCCGGGCGATCCAGGCCTCGACCTCGTCTGCCGTGCGCGGGATACCCGCGGAGAGGTTCACCGGGCCGTCCTCGGTCATGAGGATGTCGTCTTCGATGCGCACCCCGATGCCGCGGTACTCGACGGGCACCGTGAGATCGTCGATCTGGAAGTACAGGCCGGGCTCGATCGTGAACACCATGCCCGGCTCGAGCAGTCCGTCGTAGTACATCTCGCGTCGGGCCTGGGCGCAGTCGTGCACGTCGATGCCGAGGTGGTGCGAGGTGCCGTGCACCATGTAGCGGCGGTGCTGGCCACCGGCATCCGCATCCAGTGCCTCCTCGGCGGTGACCGGGAGCAGACCCCACTCGGC